>JBIIFR010000256.1:0-3064 GCA_044237215.1 Gaiellales bacterium | reverse complement strand
GACGCCGTGATCCTCGCCACGGGCGCGCAGCGCCACCGCGACCTCTACCTGCCGGGCCGCGAGCTGACCGGCATCGAGTACGCCATGCCGTACCTGATCCAGCAGAACCGCCGCGCCGCGGGCCTGCCCGTCGAGGGTCCGGAGATCACCGCCAAGGGCAAGCGCGTCGCGATTCTCGGCGGCGGCGACACCAGCGCCGACTGCCTCGGCAATGCACTCCGCGAGGGCGCGATCGAGGTGCACGAGATCGCCCACGGCCCCACCCCGCCGAACGAGCGCAACCCGCAGAAGACGTGGCCCGAGTGGCCCGTCGTCCTGCGCACGTACGCGGCGCACCAGGAGGGCGGCCAGCGCGAGTGGCAGTTCGTCACCGACGGCTTCGAGGGCAAGGACGGCCATGTCACGCACCTCGTGGGGCATAAGGTGGAGTTCCCTGGCTACGAAGAGACGGGCGTCCGCAAGCCGGTGCCCGCCAAGGGCGGCGAAGTGACGCTCGAGGTCGACCTCGTGCTGCTCGCGATCGGCTTCACTGGCACCCAGGAAGACGACGTCTACGCCCAGTCGGGTGCGGCGATTGGCGAGCGCGGCACCGTCGAGGTAGACGGCACGTATGCGACCGCCACCCCGGGTATCTTCGCCTGTGGCGATGCTGTGCGCGGCGCGGATCTGGTCGTCACAGCGATTGCCGACGGCCGCATGTGCGCCGCCGCGGTGCACGCCGCGATCACGGCGTAGGCGGATCCTCGAACGTCCAGCCGTGCGTGCACGGGGACAGTCCGATGGAGGCGACCCAGCGATTGATCAGCCAAACCTCGGGCGCTTCCGCGGCTGCCGCGGCCTCACGCTCGATGTGGTCGACAGCCGCATGAAATGCGGCGAGCTGGAGTGGACCACCCGGTGATGCAAGCAGAATCAGACCGGGATGCACCTCTTCGCCGCGGGCGAGCGAGAGATAGTCGTCGTGGTTCTCGGTGACGACGACGAAGTCCTCCGCGAGCACTGCCTGATGCACGCTCCTGTCAGACGCTCCGAGCATGCCGCGCGAGCGGTTCGACGTCGCGGCGATGCCACGAACAGGCGCAGCTGACTCCACTTCGAGCGTGACGCATTCGTCAACCCAGATCCTCAGCCCGCTGATCGCCGTACGCGCTCCTCCGCATCGAATGCTGCGCGCCGCTCTGCCCGAGAGGCGATGTAGGCGTCGCGGGCCGCCTTTCGCTCTGGCGATAGCGGGGTATCGCGATTCCGCGTGAACTCGGCGGGAATCCCCGCCGGCCTGCCTCGCTGCGGGTGGCACTCCGCCCAGCACAGCGCAAAGCGGAACGCCGCGGGCTCGACGTGCGGAAAGCTCTGGGCGAGCACCTCAAAGGTATCCCCCGCGGCATGGGCCGCAGCAATCGACCTGAGCGGGACGCGTGTCCCCTTGACGACCGGCTCGCCGCCCATGATCTCGGGATCGCGGTTGTAGTACCGCTCCCGGTCCACGACGTAGGCCGTCGCCTCGCGCACGACCGCGTCAGTCGCCGGCGTACGCCGCGCCATGAGCCCCGGCGCCAACTCGAACTCCTCGCCCTCGGCGGCGATGCGCATCCACGCGGCGAGCGCCCGCTTCGCGACAACCGACAGGGGAAACGGGAGGTCCCTGATGAACGTGAGCGCTGCGAGGTCACGCGGTTCGATCTGCGCATCGCGCACGGGCACGACCTCCTGCTCGATGGCCTTGTTGAGCACGCTCGGGGGAATGCCCGCGATCACCTCGACCTCCTTGCGTGTGAGCAGTGCCGTCGTCAAATTCACTCCTTGTGCGGAGAGGATATCATGCGCGCCACTCGGCATCGGCTACACGGGCCGTTGCCGCCGAATACCCATGGTGTTGGCACGATTACCCCACTGAAGTCTCCCCCGGAGGAACCTATGTCCAGCCCCGTCAAGGTCGTCGTCACCGGCGCCGCAGGCCAGATCGGCTACGCGCTCGTCTACCGCATCGCGAGCGGCCAGATGCTCGGTCCCGATACGAAGGTCGAGCTGCGTCTGCTCGAGGTCCCGCAGGCCCGCGGCGCGCTCGACGGCGTGGCGATGGAGCTCGACGACTGCGCCTTCCCGCTGCTGTCGAACATCGTCTGCACCGACGATCCGAACGAGGCGTTCGACGGCGCCAACGTCGGCCTGCTCGTCGGCGCCCGCCCGCGCACGAAGGGCATGGAGCGCGGCGATCTGCTCGAGGCCAACGGCGCGATCTTCACGGTCCAGGGCAAGGCCATCAACGACAACGCCGCTGATGACGTGAAGATCCTCGTCGTCGGCAACCCGGCCAACACGAACGCGATGATCGCGATGAACTCGGCGCCCGACGTGCCGCGCGAGCGCTTCACCGCGATGATGCGCCTCGACCACAACCGCGCGCTGACGCAGGTCGCCCAGAAGACGGGTGCCAGCGTCTCCGACGTGAAGAACATGACCATCTGGGGCAACCACTCGGCCACCCAGTACCCGGACGTCGTCCACGCCAAGGTCGCCGGCAAGAGCGCCTGGGACACGATCGCCGACGAGGCATGGGTCGCCGATACGTTCATCCCGACCGTGCAGAAGCGCGGCGCGGCAATCATCGAGGCGCGCGGCGCCTCGTCGGCCGCCTCGGCCGCGAACGCCGCCATCGACCACATCCATGACTGGGTGCTCGGCACGCCGGAGGGCGACTGGGTCTCGATGGGTGTTGCAGTCGATGGCCAGTACGGCATCGACAAGGGCATCATCTGCGGCCTGCCGTGCGTCGCGAAGAACGGCCAGTGGAGCGTCGTCGAGGGTCTCGAGCTCGACGCGTTCAGCAAGCCGCGCATCGACGCCTCGGTCGCTGAGCTCCGCGAGGAGTACGACGCCGTCAAGGAGCTCGGCCTGATCTAGGCCGCTCGAGGTTGGGGCCCGTCTCCCTCTGGGGAGGCGGGCCTTTTCTCGTTTGTCGGGCCTATGCGTCCCAGGCGGCGTCGCACAGCACGCGCGCCCGCGCGAGCGGGACGGCGAGGGCGTCGACCGAGTCGGCGACGAGCGTGACGTGCGCGAGCTTGCG
>JBIIFR010000255.1:0-3072 GCA_044237215.1 Gaiellales bacterium | reverse complement strand
AGGCGTTGACGGTGTACTCGAGGCCCGACAGGTGCTCCTCGACGATCAGCTCGCCCGAGCGCGACTCACGCAGCGCATGCTCCACGGCGACGGCCACGTCGTCGCGCGACTGCACGTCGCTGACGCCACGCTGGGCCGCGCCATCGGTGGGCTTGATGATCACGCGCGGGCCGAGCGTGTCGTACGCGGCCAGCGCGTCGGCGAGCGACGAGGCAGGGGCGAAACCCGCGGAGGGCACGCCGTGGTCGTGGTAGAGCCCGCGCTGAACGACCTTATCGGTGGCCGCCAGGGCGGCCGTGACCGGCAGGCCCGGCAGGCCGAGGGCCTCGGCGAGCCGCGCCCCCGGCACCACGGCCTGCTCCGAGCCCATCGAGCACACGCCGAGTGCCGTGATGCCGGCAGCGTTCAGTGCCGCGATCGTGGCGGGCACGTCAGAGAAGTCCTGGTGGACGAAGCGGTCGGCGTCAGCGGCGGCGGGCCGGTCGGTGCGGCCGTCGACGACGCAGGTCGCCAGGCCGCGCTCCCTGGCGCGTCGAATCAGCGGTCGCTGCGAGAGCCCGGCGCCGAGGACGACGAGGGCGGGCTCGGTCACTTCGCGGCGGAGCCGCTCTCCGCGCGATACCACTCGATGGTGCGCAGCAGGCCCTCGTCGAGGTCGACCTTCGGCTCCCACTTGAGCACCTCGCGCGAGCGCGTGATGTCGGGGATGCGGATCTCGACGTCGGTGTACTCGAGCGGCTTGAAGACGATCGGCGACTCGGAATTGGCCAGCCGCTTGATACGCAGCGCGAGGTCGTAGGTGGTGCAGACGCTGCGCGGGTTGCCGATGTTGAAGGACTGGCCGATCGCGGCGTCGTTCTCGAGGATCTCGAGCACGGCGTCGGCGATGTCGTCCATGTAGCACCAGGCGCGGATCTGGGCACCGTCGTTGTGGACGGTGATCTCCTCGTTGGCGATCGCGTGGCGCACGAAGTGGTGGATCGCGCCGACGCCGATCTGGTTCGGGCCGTAGATGTTGAACGGGCGGACGACGGCGACGGGCACGCCGTACTCCTCGAAGTACGCGTGCAGGAAGAACTCGCCGGCCAGCTTCGAGACGGCGTACGACCAACGGGCCTCGCCGACCTGGCCGCCCGACATCTCGTGCGTCTCTTCAACCTTGTACGCGTGCCGGCCGAAGACCTCGCTCGTCGAGAAGTCGACGAGGCGCTCCAACTGGCTGCCGAGCCCCTGTGCGACCTCCGCGACGTTCGCAGTACCCATCAGGTTGACGCGCATCGTGCGGACCGGGCTCTTCAGCACCGTCGCCACGCCTGCGATGGCAGCCATGTGAATGATGTGCGTCGCGTTCGCCGCGGCACCGCGCATCAGCTCGAGGTCGAGAATGTCGCCCTGCACCAGCGTGATGTTCGGGTGCTGACCAAGGTCGGTGTGCTGCAGCGCGTTGTTGTGGAGGTTGTCGTAGAGGACGACCTCGTTGTCATCGGCGAGCAGCCGCGCGATGGTGGTGCCGATGAAGCCGGCGCCGCCGGTGAGGAAGAATCGCTTGCCCTTGAGCATCCGCGGAGTCTATCGGGTTGCCGGACGCGGACGCTCTAGGCGGCGCGCCAGTCCTCGACGATCAGACCGGGGACGCGTGAGAAGTGGCGAACGTCGGACGTGACGATGATGGCGTCGTGCTCCAGCGCCGCGGCGGCGATGAGACGGTCGGACGTGCCGATTGGTGTGCCGGCCCGATGCAGCATGACGTTGAGAAGTCCGGCGCGGCGTGCCGTTCGGGCGTCGATCGGAAGCTCGACCAACGGCCGCAGCAGGAGGTCGACAGAGAACGACTCCTCGTGGGTGTTGCGGGCCCGGGCGGCGCCGGTAATCAGCTCGCCCGTCGAGATCGAGCTCACGGCCAGCTCCTTGCGCACCGCGGCGCGGAACCGCTCCGAGACGACGGGGTGCCCGCGCAGGATGTCGACCAGCGTCGACGTGTCGAGCAAGCGCGTTACGCCCACGGTTCTATCAGCGGTTCCGGCGGGTCTTCAGCGATCTGGAAGTCGGGGCAGCTGCCGCAGACGGTGTCGAAGTACCCGGGGGGCCACTGCGACTCGGTCGACTCGACCGCGAGCTTCGCAAGGTAGCGACTGGTTGTGAGCAATTCGCGTTCGGCCTGCTCGCGAATGCGCTCTGCAACGTCGTCGGAGACGTAGAGATGCAGTTGCGGCATGGCCCGAACATAGCACATAGTCCACATACTCTTCGTGAGTATGAGAACTCCCGCCCCTCTCCGGGCCGCACTACGCCAGGCCGCGGCGACGATACACGTCGAGCATCCGCTCGGCCACGGCGACGTGGCCGTGGACCTGCTCGACGTAGGCACGCGAGGCGCGGCCGATCTCGGTCAGCCGCGCGGGCTCGCGCACCAGGCCGCGGATCGTGTCGGTCAGCGTCTCACGATCCGCATTGACGAGCGGGATCGTGGTGCCGAACGCATCCTCGGTGGCTGCAGCCGCCTCGGCGTCGAGGCGCACGATGCACGGCTTGCCGAGCGCCATCGACTCGATCGAGAAGAGCCCGTACCAGCCCACGTTGAGCTGGTCGATCACGAGGTCGGCGGCCGCGTAGCGCAGCCGGGCCTGATCGTTTGGCGTGTTCTCGACGAGGTCGAGTTCGATCGGCGCGCCTTCGGCCTTCAGCGTCTCGACCGCCTCGAGTACCGCGTCGGTGCCCTTTGAACGGCGGCGCGACGGCGCGTGGACGATGCGGATGACCTTCCCGGGCTGCGGCACGGCGGGCTGCCAGGACTCGAGGTCGATGCCCGGCGGCACGACGTCGTACTCGGGCCACCCCGCGGCCCGCGGCGCGCGCGGCAGGATCGCGTACGACCCGACGACGGCGGCGTCGGCGTGGCGCAGCGCGTAGTCCCACTTGGCGACGGGCGCGTCGCGCAGGTCGGAACCCCAGAAGTGGAAGACGCGCCCCTTGCCGAGCTTCCCGAGCACCGGCAGGTTGACGCGCTTGGGCACGATCGTCACGCCGAAGTGGAACTGAAAGATGTCGTAGTCCGGGATCGACCGCCCGAAC
>JBIIFR010000254.1:0-3089 GCA_044237215.1 Gaiellales bacterium | reverse complement strand
TCAGTGGTGCCACCGGGAAGCTCGGCGCACCGATCGCGGCCGCGCTCGCCGGCGCTGACGATCTGACGCTTGCTGGCTGCGTCGCACGCTCATTGACTGGCCCGGCTGGCTTCGCCACGGTCGCAGAGGCTGTGGCTGCGACGCAGGCTGACGTGCTGCTGGACGTCACGGCACCAGCTGTCGGCGAGGCGCACACGCTGACGGCAGTCGGTGCGGGCCTACCCGTCGTCCTCGGTACCACCGGACTCGACAAGGCGGGGGAGGAGCGGATCCATGCCGCCGCCATGGCAGCAGGCGTGCCGGTGCTCTACGTCCCCAACTTCGCGATCACCGCCGTGCTGATGATGCGCTTCGCCGCCGAAGCCGCGAAGGTGCTGGATCAGTGCTCCATCGTCGAGGAACACAATCCCGCCAAGGTCGACCGGCCGAGTGGCACCGCGCTGCGTACCGCCGACCTCGTTGAGGCTGCCTCGGGAAAGCGGCCGGAAATCTCGTCAATTCGCATTGACGGCGTGGTGGCCAATCAGAGCGTCATCTTCGGCGCGGGCGCGCAGACGCTCGAGCTCCGCAACGTCACACTCAGTCGCGAGGCCTTCGTGCCTGGCGCGCTGCTCGCTCTGCGTCGTGTCTCGACGCTAGCGCCCGGTCTGCACATCGGGCTTGAGCACGTGCTCGCCTGAGTGGTGCGGGTACACTTCCGCGACCTCAGGAGGAGTTCGACATGAAGGCGCCGATCGGCAGGATTCTCACAGCGATGGTCACGCCGTTCGCGGCCGACGGCTCAATCGACCTTCAGGAGGCGGTGCGGCTCGCCGAGCACCTGCTCGCCCACGGCTCGGAGGGGATCGTGGTGCACGGCACCACCGGTGAGGCCTCGACGCTCACCGACGATGAGAAGCTCGCGCTGACCGAGGCCGTCGCCGGCGCGGTCGGTTCGCGCGTGCCGGTCATCTCTGGCACCGGTTCCAACGACACCGCCCATTCCGTGCACCTCACGCGGCAGGCCGCCCGCTTCGCTGGTGTTGGCGGCTTCCTTGCCGTCACCCCGTACTACAACAAGCCGCCGATCGCGGGGATCGAAGCGCATACGCGCGCCATCGCCGACGCGGCCGGCGACCTCCCGATCATCCTCTACAACATTCCGCAGCGCGTGGTCCTGCACCTGTCGCCGGCCGATATCGATCGGCTGGCGCAGATCGATACGGTGATCGCGGTCAAGCAGGCCGTCACGGATCTCGACGAGGCACGGCAGATCGTCGAGGCTGGCCGTCTCGCGCTGTACGCGGGCAACGACGACCTCGTGCTGCCGTTCGCCCTGCTCGGTGGTCAGGGCGGCATCTGCGTCGCCTCGCACATCGTCGGCGCCGAGATGACGGCCGTACAGGCCGCCGCCGATGCCGGAGATGCCGATGAGGCCACCCGCCTCGACGACGCCCTGCAGTCGGCGTACACCGCGCTGTCCTGTGCCGTCAACCCGATTCCGGTCAAGACGGCGATGGCGCTGCTCGGGTTCAACGTTGGCGATCTGCGCCTGCCGCTCGTGAACGCCACTGATGAGGAGCGTGCCACCGTGCGCGCTGAGCTCGTCGCCCGCGGCCTGATTGGCTGAGGCCCGGTAGCATCCCCTCAACGTCAGCAAGGATCCGGAGACCGTTATGGCCAAGACCAAGAAGCCGAAGAAGCGCAAGTCGCCGCTCGCCCACCGCGTGCGCAAGATCATCCGCCGCCGCAACGCGCGTCGCGCCCGCTAGATCCATGCGCGCGTACGCCTTTCTCGGCGATGCGCTGATGGTCTACCAGTCTGCGGTCGTCGATCTGCTGCGCCTGCGGTTGGGTCTCGACCTGGATCCGCTCGTGGCCGGCGATCTCGCCGACCTTGACACGATCGCCACCGGCGGCGATGCGTTGCTGTTTCTGTGCGGATTGCCGTACGTCCGGACTCGGGACCGGGGCCTTCCGTTGACCCCGCTCGTCGCTCCCGTCTCTAGCGCCGCCCCGGAGGAGCGCCCGAGCTACTCGAGTCTCCTGCTGGGTCGTCCGGCGCTCGCCGGTGCAGCGCTTGAGGAGCTGACGGAGCTTCGCCTCGGCATCAACGGCTACGACTCCATGTCGGGCTGGGTGCTGCCCGTGGGGTCGGGCCTGCCACTCGAGCGCTTCGCCACGACCACCGTGACCGGCGGGCACCGCCTGTCGATGGAGGCGCTGCTGCGCGACGAGATCGATGCGGCGCCCATCGATTCGATGCTGCTGGTAGGTGAGTTGGCCGTCACTCCCGCGTTCGCCGCGCTGCCGGTGCTCGCTGAGTACGGCCCCTCGCCCAGCCCGCCCATCGTGCTGGTCGGCGGCGATGCCGACCTCGCCGAACGCTTGACGGCAACGCTCGAGTCGCTCCACCAAGACGCGGAGGGACGCGGGGCGCTCGCGCTGGGGCGCATGGCCCGGCTGGAGCGGATGCAGGACGCCGACTACGAGCTCACGCGCGCCTGCGACCGGAGGGCGGCCGCCTGCACGCCCTGATCGTGATCGCCCATCCCGAGGTCGACAGCTTCACGGTCGCGCTCGGCCGCCGAGCTGCTGCGGCGCTGACCGACGCCGGCTGGAGCGTGGACCTCAACGACCTCACCCGCGAGGGCTTTCGCGCGGAGGCGGGGCGCGGTGATGTGATCGATCCGCCGGCCGGCCTGGTCCAGCTCATGCGGGCACAGAAGCGTGCCGCGGCAGAGGGCGGCTTCGCCCCCGACGTGGCCGACCAGATCCGACGCCTGCAGCAGGCCGACCTCCTCGTGTTGGTGTTTCCCTTCTGGTGGTTCGCCGGTCCGGCGCTGCTGAAGGGCTGGTTTGACCGCGTCTTGGCCAACGGCATCGCCTACGGCCGCGACCCGTACGTCGACGGTCCCCTCAAGGGCATGCGCGCTCTCGCCTGCGTGGCCGTGGGCGCCGACGCGGACTACTACGGGCCGGATGGTTCTGCGGGGGATATCCACGCGCTCCTCAACCCGATTCTGCACGGCACGCTCGCCTACTGCGCGATGGACGTGCTCGAGCCGTTCCTCGTGTTCGAGGCCGGCGGTCACGACGATGCCCACCGC
>JBIIFR010000253.1:0-3103 GCA_044237215.1 Gaiellales bacterium | reverse complement strand
GCCGGTCGTGGCCGGGGATATCCCGACCACGACCCGCTCGACGCTGCTCGGTGCTAGTCCTCGACGATCGTGACCGTCATGGTGATCGGCTCGCTCGGCGCGTCGCGGCCGTCGCGCTCGACCGCGGAGATCGCGTCGATCACGTCCATGCCGTCAACGACGTTGCCGAAGACGGTGTGCTTCCCCTTCAGCCAGCCGCAGTCCTCGGCGGTGACGATGAAGAACTGGGAGCCGTTCGTGTTCGGTCCTGCGTTGGCCATGGCGAGCTTGCCACGATCGACGTTGTGGCTGTTCTGCTCGTCCTCGAACGTGTAGCCGGGGCCGCCGGTGCCGGTGCCCTGGGGGCAGCCACCCTGGATCATGAAGTCGGGGATGACGCGATGGAAGATGAGGCCGTCGTAGTAGCCGTCGTTCGTCAGCTTCACGAAGTTCTCGACGGTCTTGGGAGCGTCAGCGGGGAAGAGCTCGAGCACAATCGTGCCCATGCTCGTCTCCATATTGGCCTTGGTCGCCACAGGAGCGCCTTTCGGTCGGAGGTGAGACTCGAAGCCTAGTGCGGTCCGGCTCGCGGTGAGGCGGCGGAGCGTTCATGCTTGGGGCCTATGCCCCGCTACGCCTCGCACCTTGCGCACCATGCCGACGCCGTCACGGCGGTCGCCGTTGCCGCCGATCACATCGACCTCGAACTCGATGGCGCTGCGCCGACGCTGATCGTCGTAGCCGCCTCGGATCATTTCCGTGATGAGGCCGATGCCGTGCGGCGGGCACTTCGCAGCCGTTTTCCCGCTGCCGCCCTCGCGGGTGCCGTGATTCCGGGCGGTGTGATCGGCGTCCGCGAGGAGACGGAGCGCCAGCCGGCGATCAGCCTGCTCGCGGCCTCGCTGCCGGACGGCGCCGCCACGGTGATCGAGCTCGAGGACCCCGAGGACCTGCCGGAGGATGCGGAGACCCTCGTCGTCTTCGCGGACCCGTACAGCGTGCAGGTCGAACGGATGCTCGATCGTGCCGACCGGCTGGGTATCGACATTGTCGGTGGCTTCACCGGCGGCCACGGTCCCGGCGGCGCACGGCTCCTGCACGCGGATGGCCTGCGTACCGCCGGGGCGGTGGCGATCCGCTTTGATCTTCCCGGCGTGGCCGCACACGTCTCGCAAGGGGCCCGTCCGATCGGCGGCGATCTCGTCGTGACCGCCGCCGACGGCAACGTCGTTCTGGAGTTGGCGGGGAAGCCCGCTGCCGAGCAGCTTCACAGCGTGCTCGGCGCGCTATCGCCGGAGGATCTGCAGCTGGCGCGGGCCGGCCTGATGGCCGGCATCGTGATCGACGAGAACCGCCCCGACTACGACGTTGGCGACTTCCTCGTTCGCGGTCTGCTGGGTGTCGCTGCCGACAGCGGCGGGCTGGCTGTCGCAGCCGAGCCGCGCGTGGGTCAGACCTTCCGCTTCCATGTGCGCGACGGCGACGGTGCCGATCAGGACCTGCGGCGGGTGCTGGGTACCGTCACGCCCGGCGTCGGTGCCGCGCTCGTCTTCGCGTGCAACGGTCGTGGGCGCCGCATGTTCGAGGCGCCGCACCATGACGCCAACGTCATCGCTGAGGTACTTGACGTGCCGGTGGTGGGCGGCTTCTGCCAGGGCGAGCTCGGTCCGGTCGGGGGCGCCAACCATGTGCACGCCTTCACAGCGACGATGCTCATGCTGCCGCGCTGATGCCGTTGGTGGCCGGCGGGATGCGGTGTATACACGCGACGCAGGCAGGGAACCGCAGACCTCCAGCGGGCCTCTTCGCACACGTGTGCCGATTCCACCGGAGTCTGTATGATTGGCTTCAGAGCGACACGACCATTCCCCGTCGTGTGGCAGCCAGAACCCGAAAGGAGAGGCTTTGGGCACCTCGGAGATGACACAGAAGGCACTCCCCGGATTTCTCGAGTCGGTGCGCGTTGCCGACCGTGCGCTGCTCGATGTGGCGCGCACTCGGCGGCTCCGCCCGATGGAGGCCTATCTGCTCCTGATCCTCCTTGACGAGTCCGACGCGGTCAGCACGGCACACATCGCCGCGCGCATCGCCGCCTCCTCGAGCCAGGCCAAGCAGCTGGCGCTGGCCCTCCAGGTACGTGGCCTCGTCGTCCGGCGCGATCGCACTGGACTGACGGCCCTGACCGACGAGGGACGGGCCGAGGCGGCCGAACTCGCGGCGGACGTCTGCTCCGCTCTGCAGCAGCGGCTCGGCGTGCTCGACGTACCTGCCGTCTGGCAGGCCATCACGGCCTAGCGGCTAGGGCGCCTTCAGCGCCGCGCGGGCAGCGGTCTCGAGTTCCTGCTCGGTGATCGCCCCTTCGAACTTGGCGGTGATACGACCGTCGGCCGCCACGACGAAAACCCACGGCTCCGTGGGCAGGCGCCAGGCCTCGACCCATGGGGCTGCGCCCTTCGCTGGGTCGAGATCCGTGAAGATCTCCGCGTGCACGAAGGCCATCGGGGTGCCGTCCAGCGAGCGCTGAACGTTCTGCACGATGTCGACGATCGGCCCGCAGATTCGACTGGTGCAGAACTTGGGCGTGGCGAAGACGGCGACGAAGGGCGTCTTGGCAGCGAGCAGATCGGGAATCGAGTCCTGGAGCAGCGACGGATCGGCCGGGAAGGCGGTGGAGATCTTGGCGGCATCGCCGCCGACATCTGCGAGCGTCGGCGTGCGCGCCGCTGGCGCAGCGTCGCCGACCGCCGGGGTGGTCTCGGTTGCCAGCACGGTGAACGCGTTGGTCGCGGCCGTCTCGGCTCCATCGACGGTCATCGTGACGACGGCGTTCCAGGTGCCGGCCTTGGGCAGCGGAACCGCAGCGGCGACCATGATCACGCGGGCATCGTCACGATCGAAGGTCACGCCCTCGCCGGCGAGGGATAGCTGCTCCACGGGGTAGGGGCCGAGCGCGGGGCTGGTGGCCGTCTCGCCGAGGTAGAGCTGGGCCTTGCCTCCGTCGGGCTCCAGTAGCTGCCCGTCCTTGCGGTAGATCTGGAAGGGGATCCGGACCGTCTGGCCCGCAGGGAAGTCGGTACCGCCCATGACGATCAGGTTCGGGGTGACGAGCTGCGTCGCATCAGGC
>JBIIFR010000251.1:0-3104 GCA_044237215.1 Gaiellales bacterium | reverse complement strand
CGGGCAACGAGGAGTTCGACCGCTACCGGATCGGCCGTCGCGTCGTGATCCTCGCCCTGATCGCCGCCGCTCTGATCGCGATCCTGATCCTGCGACTGTGGTCCCTGCAGGTTCTCGACGTGCAGACCTACCGCGCACAGGCCAGCTCCAACGGCCTGCGCAGCATCGACGTGCCCGCTGCGCGCGGTCAGATCCTCGACAACACCGGCAAGGTCCTGGTCGGCAGTCGCCCGTCGAACTCTGTGGCGATCGATCCCACGCGGTTCCCCGAGCTTCTGCTCGCCTGCGGCCGCGACGTACAGGGCCCCGGCGACGGTCGCACGTCTGATCAGCGCGCACTCGCGATTGCCGAGGCGATCAAGCGCGCCGAGCGCCTGCCGGCCGCCCGTCGCACGGCCCGGCTCCAGGCTATCCAGCAGCAGCTCGACGGTGGGCAGGCGGTGCGTGCGTGGGCCGGCTGCTCCAAGGACTATCCGCAGCTCCGCGAGCTTGCCGTGGTGGCTGGCGTGACCGTCGCGGAGATGGAGGATGACATCCATCGGGCCTCGATCAAGGCGCCGTTCGACTCGATCGTGATCGCCAAGGACGTCGATCGCAACGTGCTCTTTTACCTGAAGGAGCGCGCCGGACAGTTCCCCGGTGTGCGCATCGTTGAGGGCACGGCTCGCTCGTATCGTGCGACGCGCGGCCAGAGCGGCAACCTGTTCCCGATGGCCCCGCATCTGTGGGGTGAGCTCGGTGAGGTCTCGGCCGATCAGGTCTCGGATCAGGTCATCTATCGCAACGCGTCGGCCGGGGACATCGTCGGCCAGCGCGGCGTCGAGAAGCACTTCGATCGTTACCTGCGCGGCACCAACGGCTCCCTGCAGCGACGCGTTGACGCGTTCGGCGACCCGGTCGGCTCGATCGTCCGCTCGCGCGCCGCCAAGCCTGGAGACAACGTCCGTCTGACGATCGACGCCGGCATTCAGACCGCCGCGGAGAACGCGCTGCGCGAGGCGATCACCTACGCCCGCACCCACGGCCACCCGACCGCCGAAGGCGGCGCGATCGTGGCGATGGACCCCCGTACCGGGGCGATCCGCGCGATGGCGTCGAACCCGGGCTTCGACCCGGCGATCCTGGCGAGTTCGGAGGGTGACCGCTACTGGGGCCAGCTGGCGCAGGACGCCAAGAATTCGCCGCTGCTCAACCGCGCGCTCAATGGCCTCTACCCGGCTGGCTCGACGTTCAAGCCGGTGACGGCGATTGCTGCTGGCGCGGCGGGACTCGTGCGGCCCGACAGCCAGATCCAATGCTCTCCGCAGATGGAGATCGACGGGCAGGTCTACCGCAACTTCGAGTCCGGCGTGAACGAGCCGATGAACGCGTTGCAGGCCCTGATGGTCTCGTGCGACACCTACTTCTACGAGCTCGGCAAGCGCCTGTACGACGCCACGCCGAAGTCCGGCGACCTCGAGCCGCAGCCGCTGTGGGCACGCCGGCTCGGCTTCGGCGCGCCGACCGGTATCGACATCGGCGGCGACTCGCCCGGCAGCGTCCCCGACTACGCCTACAAGCGGCAGCGCTTCGGCGACGATCGCGTGCACAACCGCTGGACGTCGGGTGACGCCGTGCTGCAGTCGATCGGGCAGGGCGACCTCGAGGTCACGCCGTTGCAGATCGCTCGGCTGTACGCCCTGCTGGCCAACGGCGGCACGCTCGTGGAGCCGCACGTCGGCGCGTCCGTCTACGGCCAGGATGGAACCCTTCGCGAGAAGCTGCAGGCGCCGCCCGGCACGAGGGTGCAGATCGATCCGTACATGCTCGCGTCGATCCGCAAGGGCCTCGAGGGCGTCACGGCCGACCAGAACGGCACTGCCTACGGCGCGTTTCTGGGCTTTCCGGTCGCCGTGGCCGGCAAGACCGGCACGGCGGAGAAGCTGGGCAAGCGCGACTTCGCCTGGTTCGCCGGCTACGCCCCGGTCAACAACCCCACACTCGTGGTCGTCTGCGTGATCGAGCAGGGCGGCTTCGGCGGTGTCACCGCGGCACCCGCCGTGCGCCAGGTCTTCGCCAAGGCTCTGGGAATCGACGAGGCGACGATCGGACAGATCGCCAGCGCCGAGGCTGCTGGTGTCTACTCGGGACCCGCGCTCGGCACCGATCCGGCACAGGAGCTCGACGGCAACAGCGGGCCGCTCTTCCCGAGCACGACGGCGGAGACGACGGGATGAACCTGGCCCCACTGCTTCGCCGCGTCGACTGGCTGCTGGTCGGAGCCGTGCTGCTCCTGCTCTACATCGGGGAGCGCGCGGTGAAGGTCGCGACCGTCAACGATATCGCCGGCGACCCTGGCTACTTCGACCGCCGGCACATCGTCTACATCATCGCCGGGCTCACGCTCGGAGCGGTCGCGGCGCTCGTGGACCCGCGCGTCTACCGCCGGCTGTTCTGGCCCATCTACGGCAGCACCATCGGCCTGCTCGTGATCGTGCTCGGCTTCTCGGCCGCGCGTGGTTCGCAGCGCTGGATCCAGCTGCCGTTCTTCACGCTGCAGCCCTCCGAGCTGGGCAAGGCCACGATGATCGTCTGCCTGTCGCTGATCGTCGCGGACTGCGTGCGGCGTGGCATTACGGGCTGGCGCCTAGTCATCCGCGCCTCGCTGCTGATGCTGCCGCCGTTCGCCCTGGTCTTCATCCAGCCGGATCTCGGCACGTCCATCGTCTACGTCGCGATCACGCTGACCATCCTCGTCGTGGCGGGACTGTCGGGCCGGATCCTGGCGATCATCGGTGGTTCTGGCGTGCTGATCGTGGTGCTCGTGCTCGGCATCCTGCCGACGGTCGGCATTCCGCTGCTGCGGCCGTACCAGACGGAGCGCATCACAGCGTTCCTCGACCCCCAGGGCGGCAGCCCGGCGGCGTACCAGGCGGAGCAGTCCAAGATCGCGATCGGCTCGGGCGGGCTCGCCGGCCGCGGCCAGGGCGCCAGCCAGACGGCTGGCAACTTCCTACCCGAGCACCACACGGACTTCGTGTTCGCCGTGGTGGGGGAGAACCGCGGCTTCGTCGGTGCGGCGGTGGCGCTGCTTCTGTACCTGCTCGTGCTCTGGCGGATCGGGC
>JBIIFR010000252.1:0-3104 GCA_044237215.1 Gaiellales bacterium | reverse complement strand
ATAGTGGAGGAGCGCGCTCGAGACGTTCGCCTCACGCGCCACGGCCGCCATCCGCAGGCCCTCCGCCCCGTCGCGGGAGATCACGCTGCAGGTGCACTCGAGGATCTGGCTGCGGCGATCGAGTTCGAGCGCGCTGCTGGTGCTGACTGACTGGTTAGTCATGCCGCTAGCGTAGCGCACCAACTCCACCGCTCGTCGGGCGAAGGCTAGCGGTCGCGGCCGACGGACGCCAGCGCGGACTCGTAGGAGTGTTCGCCGGGCCGTAGCCACGTCGCGAGGCGGTACTGGGCCCGGGCGGCGACAAGGTCGCCGAGGCCCTGATGTGCTCGGCCCAGCAGGTAGTACGCGTAGTGGTCGTTGGGGGCGCATTCGACGGCGGCCTCCGCCTCGGGCAGCGCATCCTCGTAGCGGCGGGCGCGCAGATAGGCGACCGCCAGCGCCTCGCGAATCGAGCCCGTGGACGGCGAGATATTGCGCGCCTGCTCGAGCGGCACGATTGCCTGCCCGATCTCGCCGGCCGCGAGATGCCGGCGCCCCTGCTCGAAGAGGTCGTACAACTCCATGACCGGATCCTACTCCGGGTCGACCGCGAGTTGCGCGACACCGAACAGGCGGTCCAGCAGTCGGTAGGTGATGCCCCAGAGGACCACATCCTGGGCCTCCGCATGGGGCAGGCGGTAGGCCGAAACCCGCGTCGGCGCCTCCGGTACCTCGGCCGAGACCCACTGCAGGTCGACGAACGGCGTCCACCACGCCACGGCGATCTCCTCGGACAGCGTCAGCTCCACGTCCCCGGTGATGTGCGCGACGTACGCGGCGATCGTGATCGGAAACGTCCGCGGCGCGAGCGGTTCGAGCATGCCCAGCACCGTGCCGTGCCGACGGGGATCGAAGCCGACCTCCTCGTACGTCTCACGCGCAGCCGTCTCCAGCGCGTCCGCATCGATCTCCTCGACGCCTCCGCCGGGCAGTCCGACGTGCCCGGACCACGGGTCGCCGACGCGCGTGGCTCGACGGCACAGAAGCACCTCAGTTCCGCGCGGACCGTCGCGCAGGCAGAGCATCACGCTCGCGGTCGCTCCCTCGGGCGACTGCCCGAGCGTCGGCGCGAGAGCAGCCGCCAGCTGGACGAGATCCGGTACCGGTGCCATGCCCCGAGCCTACCGCCTGCGCGGCAGCGCGGGTACGCTGACCGAATGGAGCGGCTCTGGGCACCCTGGCGACTCGAGTTCGTCAAGAGCGCCTCCGGCCACGATCCCCTCGAGTGCGTGTTCTGCGCCGCTCCGCAGCGCGAGGACGATCAGGCCGCGCTGATCCTGCACCGCGGCGCGACGTGCTTCGTGATCCTCAACCTCTACCCGTACACCAACGGTCACCTGCTGATCGCCCCGTACCGGCACCTCGCCACGCCCGGCGCCCTCGACGCCGAGGAGCGCGCCGAGCTCTGGGAGCTGTTCGATCGCTGCCTCGACGTGCTGGACCGCACCCTGCACCCGCACGGTGCGAACGCGGGTCTGAACCTCGGTCGCAGCGCCGGTGCCGGCATCGAGGGGCATCTCCACCTGCACGTCGTCCCCCGCTGGAATGGCGACACCAACTTCATGCCCGTGCTCGCCGATACCCGGGTAATGGCACAGCACCTCGACGACAGCTGGCGACTCCTGCGGGACGCATGGCTACCCTCTGCACCATGACGCTCGATCCATCGATCTTCAAGGCCTATGACATCCGCGGCATCGTCCCGGACCAGTTCGATCCCGACGGCGCGTACCGCGTGGCCCGCGCCTACGTCGAGGTGTTCCGCGCCAAACGCATCGCAATCGGCCACGACATGCGGCTGTCCTCCCCCGCCCTCGCCGAAGCCGCCATCCGCGGTGCCCTCGACGGCGGCGCCGACGTCGCCGTCCTCGGCGAGATCGGCACCGAGATGCTGTACTTCGCGGTCGCCGATGGCGGCCTCGATGGTGGTCTCATCGTCACGGCCTCGCACAACCCGGCCGAGTACAACGGGATGAAGATCGTCCGCGCGGAGGCGCAGCCGGTCGGCAGCGCCTCCGGCCTCAACGAGATCAAGAAGCTGGCGCTCGGGGATGATCCGCTGCTTCCCGTCGCGACGCCCGGGACCGCCACGCCGGTCGCTGTCCTCGGCGACTACGCGGCCAAGCTGCTGTCGTTGATCGACGTCGATGCGATCAAGCCGCTCAAGGTTGTCTTGGACGGCGGTAGCGGCATGGCCGGTCGCATGCTCGGTCCCATCCTCGAGGCGCTCCCGATCGAGGCCGTGCCCTACTTCCTGACCCCGGACGGCTCCTTTCCGGATCACCAGCCCAACCCGCTGCTCGAGGAGAACCGCCAGTTCATCATCGGCAAGGTCCTCGAGCACCCCGGATCGATCGGGATCGCCTGGGACGGCGACGCCGACCGCTGCTTCTTCGTGGATGAGGAGGGGGAGTTCGTCGACGGCGACTTCATGACGGCGCTGCTCGCCGAGGAGGTGCTCAAGCACCACCCCGGCGCGACCATCCTGTACGACATCCGCGCCTCGCTCGCCGTGCCGCACACGATCGAGCGCTGCGGCGGCGTGCCGCAAGTCTCCCGGGTCGGCCACGCCTTCATCAAGGTCGCCATCAAGGAATCGGGCGGCGTATTCGCCGGCGAGGTCTCCGGTCACTACTACTTCGGCGAGTTCTACGGCGTCGACACGGGCATCCTCCCCGCGCTGCTCGTGCTTCAGCTCGTCTCGCGCAGTGGCACGACGTTGCACGAGTTGCTCCGTCCCCTACGCGAGCGCTACTTCATCACCGGCGAGATCAACACGCCGGTGCCCGACGTCGCGCTCAAGCTGCAGACGCTGAAGGATCGCTACGGCCCCGGGGCGCGCATCTCGCATCTCGACGGCATCACGATTGAGCACGACACCTGGCGCTTCAACGTACGCCCGTCGAACACCGAGCCGCTGCTGCGCCTCAACCTCGAAGCCCAGAGCGAGGCGGAGATGCTGGCCCGCCGGGACGAGGTGCTCGGGGTGATCCGCTCGTGAGCCACGACGCCGACGTCGTCGCGGCGGTGCAGGCCATCGTGGACGGCGCCGACGAGGCCGACCA
>JBIIFR010000250.1:0-3109 GCA_044237215.1 Gaiellales bacterium | reverse complement strand
GCGCCGACAGCCTCAGCCTCGAGGTCGTGCCGAATCCGGATCCCGACACGTTCCTGCCGGTGCACTCGTACCTGTTCGCGACGGCGGGGTGCCCGCTGATGGAGGTGATCGACCTCGAGGAGGTCTGCCGCGAGAAGGTCTACGAGTTCGCCTTCATGGGCTTCCCGCTCAAGCTGACGGGCGCGACCGGTACGCCGATCCGCCCGGTGGCGATTCCGCTGCGCAGCTGATGCCTACGCCCGGGCGTCGCGGTGGGCGCGCCAGGCGAGCCAGAGAGCGATCCCGAAGCCGGGCCACCAGATCAGATCGTTGGTGAGGATGATCAGCCCCGCCTCGAGCGGGACGCGGTCCTGGATGACCGCACCGAGGAAGCCGATTGGCCCGAAGATCTTGCCGAGCAGACCGACGAGGACGATCGGCCAGTGGCGGATCGGGTCGCGCGCTGCGATGGCGTAGCCGATGCCGTAGACGCCGACGATCATGCCGATGCACTGCCAGAGCTCGGGGTAGTTCGGCTGGTCGAGGCCGGCCAGCTCGAAGGCACTGCTCGGGAACAGCACGACCCAGGCGCCAAAGAGGATGTTGTAGACCGCGGCGACGGCGAGGGTGACCTTGGCGATCGTCAGCGCGGTCGAGCGGGGCGGGGCGAGGGTGACCATGCCTGTCTCTTCGTCAGCCACTCGCGCGCAGATGGTATACCGGTACCGGTATAATTGCCGCATGACGCCGGACGCGCTGATTCGCGAAGCTCGCCTCGCCGCGGGTCTGTCGCAGGTCGAGCTTGCGCGCCGGGCCGGCACGTCGCAGCCGGCGATCGCACGCTATGAGGCCGGGACGAGCTCTCCGTCGATCGTCACGCTCGATCGCGTCCTGCGCGCCGCGGGTCGGCGCCTCGTACTTGGGAGTGAGCCGGGGTCGGCGCCCGCCGATGCGTCGCTGCCGCGCATTCGTGCGCTTCAGGCGCAGCGCCGGGCGATCCGCGCGCTCGTTCGTGCGCACGGGGGACGCAATCCGCGCGTCTTCGGGTCCGCCGCGCGCGGTGATGATCGGCCCGAAAGTGATATCGATTTCGTCGTGGACTTCGACTTTGACGATCGCGGGATCTTTCCGCTGTTCGACTTGCGCGATGCGCTCTCGGAGCTCCTCGGTGAGCGCGTCGATGTCGTGGCGTCGTCGTTCCTGAAGCCCGAGGTGGCCGAAGGCGTCGAGCGGGACGGGATTCGCATCTGAGCCCGCGTGATCCACGCCTGCGTCTCGCCGACATCGTCACGGCGATCGACGAGATCGCCGAGCTCCACCTCGATGATCCCCATGCCGACGTAGCTTTGCGGTACCACTTGATCGTGATCGGTGAAGCCGTGACCGGAATCGGCGAGGACATCCGCGGTGAGCATCCTGAGGTCCCGTGGGCTTGGATCGTAGGACTGCGCAACGAGCTCGTCCACGCGTACCACCGGGTCGACGATGAGGCGCTTCAGGTCCTGGTACTCCCGGGATTGTCCGCGCTTCGTCGCGTCCGTGTGGAACTGCTGGCCGAGCTTTAGGTCTGTGCCAGCAGCGGGTCGGGCTCCTCGGCCGTCAGCGAGCGGGCGATGGCCCGGCAGGCGTACTCGGCGTCGGAGTGCAGATCGTTGTCGTCGGGCGTATCCCAGGAGGACTGCTTGACGACGACGACGTTGCGCGGCCGATCGACGTAGATCATCTGCCCGTGAATGCCGACGGCCATCACGCAGTCGGGGTCCACGCGCGGCTGGTACCAGCAGGAGCGGTAGCAGCCGCCGGGCAGCCAGTCGGCGTAGTCGCCGATCGCCCAGTGCGACGGCTCGCCACCCGTCGTCAGGTCCTCGATGAAGTCGCTCGGCACGATGCCGGCACCGCCCTCGGCGACGATCATCCCGAGCCGGGCGATGTCGCGGGCCGTGCCGCTCAGGCCACCGGCGGCGCGCGGCACGCCGAAGCGGTCGAGGGTCATGTCGCCGTCGGCCTCGGCGCCCATCGGCACCCAGAGATACTGGGACACGGCGAGGGCGTAGGGCAGGCCGCTGGCCGCCTCGCAGACCCAGCCGAGCATGTCGGTGGTGGGCGACATGTAGCGGAAGCGCTGGCCGTGCTCGCCCTCCTTCTGCCGCGTGGCGAGGAACTCGTGCAGACCCATGTGGTCGGGTGGTGCCGGGTACCAGCCCGCCGAGTTGCGGTAGAGCACGATGTCAGGGCCGGGCGAGTAGTCCTCGACGAAGGCGTAGGAGGCCTCCATATCGAGCAGGTGGCGGACGGTCGCGTCGCCGAAGCCGCTGCCGGCGACGGCGGGCACGTACTGCACGACCGGCGCGTCCGGGTCGATCCGGTCGGCACCGACGAGCGCGCCAACGAGCAGCGCGGTGATCGACTTCGTCACGCTGAACATCAGGTGCGGCTCGTCGTCGCGCACGCCCGGCGCCATCCACTCCAGCACGACCTTGCCGTCCTTGATCGCCACGAGGGCATCGGTCTGGGTCGTCGCGAGGTACTCCCCGAGCACGCGCTCGCCGGCCTTGGCGTCGAAGCGCAGGTCGAGAAGGTCGCCGACCGCCTCGAACGGAAGCGGGCGCGGATGCCGGCCGTGGCGGATGCGGGCGGTCGGGATCAGCTCCCGCACGTGGCGGAACGACCAGAAGGGGTGCGGCGGGCGCATCCAGTTATCGAGCGTGGGGCGGTCCATGCGCGGAGTATGGCCGCTGAACGCGTGAGGCGCGACCGTATCCTGCGGCCATGGCCGACGTCACCTCGATCCTGCCCGACTTCGCGAAGGACACGCCGATCTGGCTTGGACTCGTCGCGACGGCCGTCGGTGCCCTCGAGGGCGCACTGCTGGCCCGTCAGCACCGGAAGGGGCTGGACATCGCCGGACTCCTCGTGCTTGCGATCTCGCTCGGCTTCGGCGGCGGACTGATCCGCGACGTGCTGATCGGCAACACGCCGCCGGAGGTACTGCGGCATTGGGAGTACATCGCCGTCGTCGGCGTCGCGGTGGTCGTGATCCTGGTGTTTGGCCGGCAGATCGCGCGCTTCGTCTACGCCCTCTTCCTGCTCGATGCTCTGACGATGGGGCTGTTCGCCGCCGTCGGCGCCC
>JBIIFR010000249.1:0-3111 GCA_044237215.1 Gaiellales bacterium | reverse complement strand
GGGGCGCCGAGCGCAAGCTCTGGCAGGTCCCCGGCGTCTACACGACGGCCGTCGGCTACGCCGGTGGCTTCACGCCCAACCCGACCTACCGCGAGACGTGCACCGGCCGCACCGGCCACACCGAGGCCGTCCTCGTCGTCTTCGACCCCACGCAGGTCAGCGTCGAGGACCTGCTCCGCGTCTTCTGGGAGGGGCACGACCCCACGCAGAAGAACCGCCAGGGCAACGACGTCGGCACGCAGTACCGCTCTGGCATCTACACCACGACGCCCGAGCAGCTCGCGACCGCACAGGCCTCGCGCGCCACGTACCAGGACGCACTCAGCGCCGCGCACAAGGGCCAGATCGAGACCGAGATCGTGCCGCTGACGACCTTCTACTACGAGGGCGATGCCGTGCACCAGCAGTACCTGCATAAGAACCCGGCTGGCTACTGCGGTCTCGGCGGCACGGGCGTGTCGTGCCCGATCGGCGTCGGCATCTCGGCCGACTAGCGATGTGACGACCGACGGTCTCGAGATCCGCCTGCAACCGCGCGGCGGCCGGGATCAGGTGATGGGCGAGCGCGACGGTGCGGTACTGATCCGCATCTCCGCTCCGCCCGTCGATGGCAAGGCCAACGCGGCGCTGATCGCCTTCGTCGCCAAGACGGTCGGCGTGCCGAAGGGCAGCGTGGTGATCATCCGCGGCGAGACCTCGCGCAACAAGATCATCCGCGTCGCTGGCCGAGCGGCCGACGACGTACGCGCGGCGCTGCTTGCCACCGCGTAGCGGCAAATTTGGATCCGGATCCAGATTTACCGTTTTCGTGCAGATCTGGACCCGGGTCCAGATTCGTCGGGCGCGACCTGTCACGCGCTCAGATCGCGTGGATGCGGGTGCCCCACGCATCGGCGTGCTCGCGCAGAACGTCGAACCATGCGACGTCCGCCACCGCCGCATCGATGCCGACGCGGCCGCCGATCGCCACGAGCAGCGTGCCGTTATCAATCTCAATCAACGGCGGCGCCTCCTGGTCAATCAGCATCGCCAGCGTGACGGGGTCAAGCAACTCGAGCAGCTGCACCTCGTCGGTCTCGTCCCGGATCTCGACGATGTACGCCGCATCGACCTCGGCCGAACCCGTGTCGAACCCGTGCCAGTCGTCGAACACGGCGTACGTGTCGCCCCACAGCGGCTGCGACGGCCCGAGGCGCAGGCGCAGACCCTCACGTCCCTCGAAACGCACGACCGCCACGCTCATCCACACGTCGTACGAATTCTTGCCACTGCGGACCGTGTACACGTAATGGGCGAGAAAGCCGTTCGGATCGCCGCCGATCGGTCCCACCATGGCTGCGCTCAGCGCGCCGCCCTTATCCAGCGTCGGCGTCGTCTCCGGGTTGCCTGCGCCGCCCTGAAAGAGCAGCCCCCGCTCTTCAGCCCACGGCTCGAGCACCGCCGCGATGCGACGTTCGAGCGCACGTCGGTGCGCCCGCTGCAAGGGAACCGCAATCAAGACGAGGGCCAGCAGAAGCGCCGGCCCGTCCACGAACCCCCAGCCGCGCAGCAGCCAGTCGGCCAGTACCGCAGCCCCGACCACAAGGCCGGCGACGATCAACACCACCCCACCAGTTCCAGGCCGGGCGTCGCGCGCGAGAAAAGCCGGTGTGCCGATCGTCGTCACGTGGTGCCTACGCTACGTCGCCTTCGGCAGGTTGAAGTTGCCCTGCGCGACGAGATACCAGCGGCTGTTCTTCCAACGAAACACCGCCAGCTGCGGCGCCGGTGCCGGGTTGTAGAACACGCCGTTGACGAACAACGTTGCCGTGCACAGCATGCGCACCGTGACAATGTCGCCTGCTCGCGCCTCCGTAGCCTCGGCAAACGAGAACGCGCGCAGGTCCGGCAGATGCGCGAGGTAGTACGCCTTCCCCGCGTGCGACCCATCCGCGCGTTGAATCTGAAACGCGCGAGACAACAGATTGTCCAACTGACTCACGCGATCCCGCATCAGCAGCGTCGAGTACGCCGTCATCAGTTCGAGACCCGACGAGGATTTGGTGTGGAGCACTTGGTCGGGAGTCCTGGCAGCGCCGAACGCAGGCACGGCGCAGAGCGCGAGGATCAGAATGGTGAGGGCGAAGACTCGACGGATCATGCGCGGATCGTACTCCGCTGCATGAGCGGCGAGCCGAACAGCCATGCCGGATATGCTGCCCCGCGTTGGAGCGGTGTCCGAGTGGTTGAAGGAGCACGATTGGAAATCGTGTAGGCGGGGTTAACCTGTCTCGAGGGTTCGAATCCCTCTCGCTCCGTTGAGAACGGTGTCCGCTACCGTTCCCAAATCCCGGGCGTATAGCTCAGCGGTAGAGCGCTCGCCTCACACGCGAGAAGTCCCTGGTTCGAACCCAGGTACGCCCACTCTCCGGGACCGCCCCGTCGCGGAAGGCCAGCGACGCGTACCGCGATTCTCATCATCGGCCGTCGTGCCGACCTGACGATCCCGCTCGCGCTGCCCGTCGACTCCGAGGCGTTCCGCACCTGGCGCGACGGGCCCGGTTACGACATCTCGGCCTGGGCCGCCTACCGGCAGTAAGCACGCGCCGCCCGAGTCTCAACCGGCAGCGAACCTGCCCTGCATGAAACTTGGCCGGCGCGAACGTACTGTCGGTGATCCTGGGCGGCGCAATCTTGCCTCGCGCGACCCTATGGGCAGTACTGCGGGAATGTGAGTTGGCAGGTGGTGTAGCCGTCGACGAAGACGGCGAAGTGCTTCGCGTCTGCGTCGGTAATCGTCTTGAGGACTGTGGCATTTTTGGCCTGGTCGGCGACGAATCCATCGGTTTTCGCGAGCGCCGCTACTTGCTGATCGGTCTCGATCGTCATCGTGGCCTGGAGAAGTTGACCTTTGCCGTTCGGGTTGTCAACAATCTTGGTGTTGCTCATCTTCGCGATCGCCGTCTTCGGCTTGCCATCCCCCGAACCGAAGACAATCGACACGTTCGGCGGATTTGCCTTGAACGAGTCCTTGCCTTCCTCCGTCCACAGCGCTGCAAACTGCGCGAACGTCATCAGGCCCGCGCCACGAATGGGACGGTCGGTAAACCACGTGACCTCGGTGCTGGCCGC
>JBIIFR010000248.1:0-3164 GCA_044237215.1 Gaiellales bacterium | reverse complement strand
TCGCGGGCGGTGTCGGCCGGATCGCCGCGGAGAACGCGGCTCGCAACCCGGCCCGCACCGCCGTCACGGCGGCCGCGCTGATGATCGGCATCGGTCTCGTCGTCTTCGTCACCATCTTCGTCGGCGGCATCAAGGAGTCGTTCACCGGTGCGATCGACTCGTCGCTGAAGAGCGAGCTGACGGTCAGCGCCCGCGGCTTCGGTGGCACGATCCCCGCCGCCGTCCTGCCGGCGGTTCAGGCCGTCGACGGCGTGGAGACGGCCTCTCCGGTCGGCGGCACGGCCATCCAGGTCGGGACCGGCGCCTACGCGCTGATCGGCATCGATCCGGCGACGCTCCCCGCTGTCTACGAGTTCGACTGGGACAACGGCTCGAACGACCTGCTGCCGACGCTTGGCACGGACCGCGCGCTGGTCGAGGACACCATCGCCGGCGACCTCGGCGTCACGGTCGGCGACACCGTCGACGTGCTGTCGATCAGCGGTGAGAAGGCGACCTTCACGGTCGCGGGCACGTACACCGACCCGACGATCCTCAACGGCATCGTCGTCGACCAGCCCGCGCTGGAGCCGCTGCTGCAGTCGAACGCCACCGGCCTCAACACGCTCTTCGTTCGCACCGCGGCCGGCGCCGACGTCGCGGCGGTGCAGGCCGACGTTGAGCGTGCGCTGGAGCAGTTCCCGACGGCGCAGGTGCAGTCCAACGAGCAGCAGAAAGAGGAGGCGGCCTCCGGCGTCAACACGATCCTGGTGATCTTCTACGCGCTGCTCGCGCTGAGTGTCGTGATCTCGCTGTTCGGCATCGTCAACACGCTGGTGCTGTCGATCTTCGAGCGCACCCGGGAGATCGGCATGCTGCGCGCTGTCGGCACGACGCGTCGGCAGTTGCGCGCGATGATCCGCTGGGAGGCCGTGATCACCTCGATCATCGGCGGCGTGCTCGGCGTGTTGCTCGGCATCCTCTTCGGCTGGGCGGTCTGCAAGGGGCTCGAGAGCGACGGGCTCGTCTTCGTCTTCCCGACGCTGCAGATCATCATCTTCCTCGTGCTGTCGATCGTGGCGGGCGTGCTCGCCGCGATCCTGCCTGCACGGCGAGCGGCCAAGCTCGACGTCCTCGAGGCGCTGTCGTACGAGTAGGCGTCGATGCCCGATGATGTCGCGGGCATGCAGCACCGAGCCGTCACCGCCGCACGACCCCGTACAGCAGTGGGCTGGACGGTTACATGCTGACCGCGCTGCTGTGGGGCGGCTCGTTCGCCGCCGGCATCCTCTGGCAGTGGCGCTCACCGCGCACCGCCGAGCCCTGGAACAAGCGGATCTTCAACTTCTACTTCCACTTCTTCGCGCCCGTGGTCGTCCTGTTCGCCTACACCGTGGTGCCGGCGGATGCGACGACGCTGATCGCCCTCGGTGCCGTGATCCTCGCCTCGTACATCGTGCTCGCGATCGGCCTCATCTACGCTCGGGTGGCAGCCCGCGATCGCGGGGAGCAGGGCGTTCTCGCGCTTGGCAGCGGCTTCACCAATACGGTCACGCTTGGCTACCCGGTGATCAACGCCGTCTTCGGCCCCGCTGGACTGGCGCTGCAGGTGCTGTTCGCGCAGTTCATGTACCTGATCCCCATCGTCTCTGTGTCGACGACGATTGCCGCGCACTACGGCAACGGCACCCGCCCGCGCGGTTGGGGCGGCATCATCCGCCAGATCATCAACGTGCCGCTGATCTTCGCGGTGATCGCCGTGGCGATCCGTGTGGCGGGCTTCGATATCGAGCCGTACGTGACGCGCCCGACCGACTGGGTCGTCTTCCTGATGGGCCCGATCGGCTTCCTTGAACTCGGCCTGGCCCTGCCGCTCGACCGTGTCTCACACGACATCCACGACCTCTGGCGCGCGGCCGGCCCGATCTTCCTGCGTCTCGCGATTGCCCCGGCGATTCTGTTCGTGATCCACCTCGCCATCCGCGTGGATATTCCGACCGTCTACTACCTGTCGATCGCGATGCCCGCGGCCTTCCACACGCTGATCCTCGCGCGCGTCTACGGCCTGCCCGGCCCGATGATGCGCCTGATCGTCGTGATCTCGAGCCTGATCATGATCGGCGCGATCTTCGTCGGGCTGTCGTTCTTCTAGGGCGCGACGGTGTAGATCGGCGGGATGAAGCCGTCCGGCAGCTGCCGGAGCGTGTAGGCGCAGTCGGTACCTTTGACTGGGCGCCGCCAATTAGGCCCCATCGTTGCCGTCTGCTGGATCAGCGCGGCCGTCTGCTCCGGGGAAAAGTTGGTACCCCACTTGTCGGTTAGCGGGTTGTAGCTCGCATTGCCGTAAGGGAACGTCGGGCCTTTGATGATCTGGCTCAGCACGGGCGTCAGGCTTGGCCCGATCACCGTCATTCGGTAGGTGTTCTGTGTGGAGACACCCGTTTTGCCGCCCGAGCCACCCTTCTTGGCGAACTCGTAGCAGAACGTCCCATTCTTCGGCTGGGTCAGGACGCCCATCACGCGACGCCAGCCCGGACCGTAGTCAGAATCGAGTGTGTCGATGTAGACATTTCGGCCGAATTCGTTGGTCGGCGAGCCGTAGCGGTTGCCCGGACCGTAGACGCCAATGCCGGCGAAGGTCAGCGAGCCGAAGAGGAGGGGGAAGTGGTTCGTTGCCGATCGTGCGCGCGAACCGGAATAGAACTTCGACCAACGCGGATACGCCTGGAGGAGCGCCGCGTCCGACATCGTGAACGGGGACGTCAATCCCGGTACGGCATACGGCAACGAGTCGCGGGTCGTGACGACGGTGGTCGGATTCGGGTACACCCAGGGCAAGAGGCCAAGCGGGGAACCGTCACTCGAAATCGTAGATACGTAGACATCCTTGACGACCCCGTTGAATGACCCACCAAAATCCGGGACGCGTTTGGGGAACGTCTGAACGAGTATCGCTATCGGCCCATCGTCCGAGAACACGCTGCAGGTCTGATGGGGCATTCCTGTGGCGTCTCTGGGAACGTAGGCTTCATCGAGTAGGCACTCTTTGAACGTCGTTCCTGTTGGTGCGTCGTTGAATCGCACGGGGAGGGTAGAGAGCTGTTCGAAATCCGATGGCACGAATACGCGCACGGCCTGGCGTTCCCCGTCTGCGCCGACGAAGGCGATCTCCAATCCTCTGGCAC
>JBIIFR010000247.1:0-3176 GCA_044237215.1 Gaiellales bacterium | reverse complement strand
GCACGCAGCTCGGCCAGCGCGGCATCGCCGATCGCGTCGTCGCCCACGCAGCCGATCATCCGGACCGTCGCGCCGGCGCGCGCGGCCGCCACCGCCTGGTTGGCGCCCTTGCCGCCGCCATGGCGATCGAACTCCCCGCCGGAGACGGTCTCGCCCTCGCGCGGCAGCCGCTCGACGCGCACTACCTCATCGACGTTGATCGATCCGACGACCGCGACGATGCCCACCGCGCTGCCTACGCGACGGTCGCGGCGGGCGACTGCAGGAGCTCGGCGACGACGGCAGCCTCAGCGCCGTACATCTGCTCCATGTAGGCAATGCCGGCGGCCTGATCGGCCGGCGTGAACGCCGAGATGCAGTCGGTTGCGAGCACGACGCGGTAGCCGCTGATGAAGGCGTCACCCGCCGTGTGCTGCACGCAGATATGGGCGTGCTGACCGGTCAGGATGACGGTGTCGACGCCATGCTGCCGGAGGTACATGTCAAGGCCGGTCTCGTGAAAGCCCGAATACCAGCGCTTTGCGAACTGCACGTCGCCGGGCTGCGGTGCGAGTTCGGGGATGACCTGCGCACCGGGCGTTTCTGCCATTGCGTGCGCGCCCCACAATCGCTCCTCGGCGTCGCCCGGCAGGTGCGCATCATTGACGTAGCAGACGGGCCAGCCGCGGCTGCGGGCGCCCGCGAGCAGCGTGGCGAGCGGCGCGATGATCTCCTGCGACGGCGGGTTCGCCAGCGCGCCGGTGATGAAGTCGACGAGCATGTCGGCAACGATCACGGCGGGGCGGTTAAGCGGCTCCATGTGTGCAAACCGTAGCAATTCGGCAAAGATCGTCCCCGGGCCGCGACACCCGTATCGGCGTGTGGCACGATGGGTGTTGTTCACCCGAGAGAGGATTTCCCGTATGGCCCTGCGCCGAGCACCCGCCCGACGTTTTCTAATCATGCTCGTCGCTCTTGCGGCCGTGCTCGTCACGCCTGCACTCGCCTCGGCGAAGAGCAACCTGCAGGTTGGCTTCCTCGACAACGCCTACGCGGGAACCTATCCCACGCAGTTCTGGGCCGATGCGAAGCAGCTGGATGTGGGCTTCATGCGCTGGGACATGCAGTGGGGTGAGATGGCGGTGACGCGGCCGGCCAATCCCCGGAACCCCGAGGATCCCGCCTACCACTTCGCGCAGACCGATCAGTTCGTGACCACCGCGGCTGCGCACGGCCTGCAGGATCGGGTCATGTTCACGCTCTGGAAGACGCCGACGTGGGCGACCAAGGCGAAGACGGCCAAGGCCACGCAGATGCCGAACCTGACCGACTGG
The DNA here is from genome assembly GCA_044237215.1 of Gaiellales bacterium. Lineage (GTDB taxonomy): Bacteria > Actinomycetota > Thermoleophilia > Gaiellales > F1-60-MAGs149 > F1-60-MAGs149. Next base: position 1,863 of record JBIIFR010000247.1, on the reverse strand, counting down.
CGCAACTTCGTCGCCGCCTGCGCCACGCGCTACTCGGGGACCTACGTGCCGCCCGGCTCGACCACGCCGCTGCCGCGCGTCACCTCGTGGGAGACGTGGAACGAGCCGAACGCGAGCTTCGCGTTCCAGCCGCAGCGCAAGAACGGCAAGTTCGTGTCTCCGGCGAACTACGTCAAGCTCCTGAACGCACTCAAGAGCGAGGTCAACAAGGCAGTTGCCTTCAAGCCGACGTTCGTCGCGGGCGCCCTCTACAAGCAGGGTAATCCGGGCAATCCGGGCCCGATCCAGTTCATGCAGGGCATGAAGGCCGCTGGCGCCAAGTTCGACGTGCTGTCGATGCACCCGTACAACAACACGCCGCGGCTGGGCCTCAAGGACGGACTCGACCAGAACAAGCAGACGCCGCGCTTCGTCGGGGTCGGCAACTTCCAGACCTTCATCACCCGTGCCAACCAGATCTTCGGCAAGAAGTACCCGATCTGGGTGACCGAGATCGGTTGGGCCACACCCGCTGCCGGCAAGACGCAGTACACGGTCTCGCCGGCGCAACAGGCGCAGTTCGCGTACGAGTCGATCATGCGCTTCCGCCAGCTCCCACAGGTGGAGAAGATGATCTGGTTCCTGGTGCGCGATAACGTGCCGAAGCCCGGCGCGTGGTACACCACGGGGCTCCAGAAGTCGGATGGCACGAACAAGCCGTCGTTCGATTCGTGGATCTCGGCGGCCGATAAGTTGAGGCCGTCACCGATTCGCTAGTGCAGTGCAATCCCGACCGTGCCGCCTCTGCGCGGCACGGTCGGATTCTCTTGATGGCCGTCCGCCTCTCCCCACTCCGTCTTCTGTTCATCGCCGCGGCGCTGCTTGGCGCGCTGGCCGCCCCGGGTGCTGCTTCGGCGAAGGCGAATCTGCAGGTCGGTTTCCTCGACAACGCGTACGTGTCAACCGACTCGGCTGCCTTCTGGGATGACGCAGTGCGGCTGCGTGTCGGCTTCATGCGCTGGGACATGCAGTGGGATCAGATCGCCGTGCAGCGCCCGCGCGATCCGCGCAACCCGGCCGATCCCGCCTACTTCTGGGCGCAGACGGATCACTTCGTGCAGCACGCCGCAGCCCACGGGCTGCAGGACCGCGTGATGTTCACGCTCTGGAAGACGCCGCGCTGGGCCTCGTCGACGCGGCAGCAGACGGCGATCGCCACGCAGATGCCGCGGATGAAGGACTGGCGCAACTTCGTCTACGCGGTCGCCAAGCGCTACTCGGGCACGTACGTGCCGCCAGGCGCGACGTCGCCGCTGCCGCGCGTGCGTGCATACGAGACATGGAACGAGCCGAACGCCTACTTCGCCTTCCGTCCGCAGTTCCAGAACGGCAAGCCGGTCTCACCCCGCAACTACGTCCAACTGCTGAACGCTGTCCGCTCCGAGGTTGACCGCGCGGTGGCGTTCAAGCCGACGATCGTCGCCGGTGCCATGTACAAGCAGGGCGGCCCTGCGAGCCTCACGCCGGTGCAGTTCATGCAGGGCATGAAGCGCGCGAATGCCAAGTTCGACGTCCTCTCGATGCACCCGTACAACCGCGTGCCGTCGCTCGGCATCCGCGATGGCGAGAATGAGAGCCGGACGAACCCCTATTCGATCACCATCGGCAACTTCGAGACCTTCATCAACGTTGCCAACTCCATCTTCGGCCGTCGCTATCCCATCTGGATCACCGAGTTCGGCCTGCAGACGCCTGCCCGCGGCATCACTCGCTCGGCCACGTACCCCCAGCAGGCCCGCTTCGTCCGGCAGTCGATCGCGAAGCTGAAGTCGCTCCCGCAGGTCGAACGTGCCGCCTGGTTCCTGATCAAGGACGACCCTCCGA
>JBIIFR010000246.1:0-3220 GCA_044237215.1 Gaiellales bacterium | reverse complement strand
ATCCGGCGCCCGAATCCGGCGCCACGGACCCGTCCGTAGAATCGGCGACAGGGTCCACCAGACGCGCCCGCGCGGGTGCGCACGAGCCTCTTGCTGGGAGGCCACGTCCGGCTTTCTGCGCTGCTGCGCTGCGAGATCCAGCCTCGGATGACGCGTGTCACCGTGCTCTGCATCGTGCATGCCGATCACCTCCTAAGGGACAGCGCCACCGTAGGACCGGGGCCGCGCCGCGCAACCGGACAATCCCCGCGTCTCGGTGCGGCGGAACCCCATCGGCAGGGGAATGCTGCCGCGTCACGTATCGTTAGTCACATCAGGAGCCCATCCAGGGCCCATTGCGGGACGTGCTGCCGAGTGCCGCGCGTCACACTCGAAAAGGACACATCTTGCGTTTTGAAGACTTCGATCTCCAGCCTGAGATCCTGCGCGCGTTGAACGACCTCGGCTACGAGGAACCCACGCCGATTCAGCAGGGGACCATGGACGCGCTGCTGCGCGATAAGGACATGGTCGGCCAGGCCCAGACCGGATCCGGCAAGACGGCGGCGTTCATGCTGCCGATTCTCGACCGGATCGACCCCGAATCGAAGGACCTCCAGGCCCTCGTGCTGTGCCCGACGCGCGAGCTCGCGCTGCAGGTCGCCGAGGCCTCGCGCTCCTTCTCCAAGTACCTCGAGGGCGTCAGCGTCGTGCCCGTCTATGGCGGTGCGCCGATCGTCGAGCAGATCACCGCGCTCAACCGCGGCGGCCAGATCGTCGTTGGCACCCCCGGTCGCGTGCTCGACCTCCTGCGCCGCGGCAAGATGATTCTCGCCGACTGCCGCATGGTTGTCCTCGACGAGGCCGACGAGATGCTCTCGATGGGCTTCATCGACGACGTCCGCGACATCATGAAGCGCACGCCGTGGGGCAAGCAGACCGCGCTGTTCAGCGCCACGATGCCCGACCCGATCAAGAAGCTGGCGGAGGAGGAGCTGCATAGCCCCGAGTACGTCAAGATCGCCTCCAAGGAGATCACGGTCGATACGGTCACGCAGCGCATCGCGTACGCCGAGGGTCGCGACAAGCTCGAGCTGCTGGAGCGCTTCCTCGACGAGATGAAGCCGCCGACCACGATCATCTTCGCGCGCACCAAGATCGGTACGCAGAAGCTCGCCGACGATCTCAAGCGCCGCGGCCACAAGGTTCGCGCGCTGCACGGCGATATGGGCCAGGGCGCTCGCGACTCCGTGATGATCGCGTTCCGCGGCAAGCGCATTCCGATTCTCGTCGCCACCGACGTCGCCTCGCGCGGCCTCGACGTGAGCCACGTCACGCACGTCGTGAACTACGACCTGCCCGACGAGCCTGAGGTCTACGTGCACCGCATCGGCCGCACCGGCCGCGTTGGCCGCGAGGGCTTCGCCATCTCCTTCGTCTCGAACAAGGAGAAGCCGAAGCTCGAGGCCATCGAGAAGCTCCTCAAGCGCGAGATCCAGCGCTGGGGCATCGACACGCCGATTCCGGCGTCGACCCCGGAGCAGATCGCGCTCGCCGAGGAGATCGAGGCGGCCGAGGAGTCGGGTGACGCCGAGGAGGCCATCGTCGACAACCCGGAGACCGTGGCCGTGGCCGACGCCTCGACCACGGATGCGTCCGAGCCGCGTGCCGAGGGCGAGGAGCCGCGCAAGCGCCGTCGCCGTCGCGGTGGCCGCGGACGCGGCAAGGGCAACGGGGGCGAAGCCTCCGGCGAGAACGTGCCCGAGCCCGTCAACGCCGACTGATCACCGGACGGGCCAGGCCCCTTTGCTCATACAGAGGGGCCTGATCCCTCTGGTTACTTCGCGGCTGGGGTGCGCCGGAACGGTCGGCGCAGGAACAACGGCGCGCGGAAGCCGAGCGCGCCGAGGATGCCGATGGCGATGCCGACGGAGCCGAGGATCACCAGCCACTCGATGAGGTCTGGCGGCGAGATCAGGAAGAACTCGGCGACGAACGGGATGTAGTACGCGCCGAGGATCCCGATGATCAGGCACGCCATCAGCACGCCGACGCCCCACGCGCGTACGTGTGACTGCTCGATGGCATCGTCCTCGAGCAGCAGGATCAGGTAGTAGCCGATGAAGATCAGCACCAGCAGCGCGGCGGAGCGCGCATCCTCGAGGTTGTGCCCCGGAATGCTGCGCGTGATGCCGTACGCAGCGAGCACGCCGATCGCGCTGACGATGCCGGCGGGCACGCTGAAGCGCAGGAGATCACGCAGGAACGGCACCGTTGGCGGCAGGCCGACGCTCGGCGCGACCGCCAGCAGGAAGGCCGGGATGCCGACCGTGAACGCGCCCGCCAGCGAAAGATGGCGCGGCAGCAGCGGGTAGGCCTCGCCGGCGACGCCGATCGTCAGGATCAGCACCGCGGCGAACGAGCTCTTGACGACGAACAGCTTCGCCACGCGACGGATGTTCGAAAGGATCCGCCGGCCCTCGGCGACGCCCTGCGGCAGCGACGAGAACGAGCCGTTCAGCAGCACCATGTCGCTAACGCCCTTCGCGATCTGCGAGCCCGAGCCGAGCGCGATCGACATCCGCGCCGCCTTCATCGCAGGCACGTCGTTGACACCGTCGCCGATCATCGCGACGTAACGACCGCGGCGGCGCAGCGCATCGACCAGCTCGCGCTTCTGCTCCGGCGTGATGCGCCCGAACACGCTGTGCGCGACGGCGACGTCGCCCATCGCCTCCAGATCGCCGAGCGGGAGATCGGCACCGCTGATCGCCGTCGTGTCGCCGAAGCCCGCGGCCGCAGCGACCGCCTCGACCGTGCGCGGCGCGTCGCCCGAGATGACCTTCAGGTCGACGCCCTGGGCGCGGAAGTAGCCGACGACCTCAGCGGCATCCGCCCGCATCTGCTCCTCGAGGACGATCAGGCCGACCGGCTTGAACGCGAACGGGAGCGGCAGCGGCTCGTCGTCGTCCTCGGGAATCGGCGGCAGGCCGCTCGCGGTACCCACGATGAGGACGCGGCCGCGCTGCTCCTGAAACTCCGCCACGGCCTGCGCGAGCGGGCCGGCCCCGAGGATCTCGGGCGCCCCCAGCACGATCGTCGTGTCCGCCAGCTGCACGCCCGACCACTTCCAACGCGACGAGAACGGCAGCTCGGCCAGCACCGGCTCGGCCGGCAGCGGGAGCGCAGCGGCGATCGCATCAGACGACCCCGACCGGATCTCCGCCGAGGCGGCGAGCCG
>JBIIFR010000245.1:0-3223 GCA_044237215.1 Gaiellales bacterium | reverse complement strand
TCGCCTTGGCCCGCGGCCCCCAGATGCCGATCACTGCGAGCTCGTCGCTGACCTCGCGGATCGTGACGTCGTACTGCGCGCGGTGGGCGATGCCCACGAGCCAACCGCGGTCGGTCGCCACGGCACCAGCGCCCGTCACCATCCGGTAGCGATCCTCGGCGAGACGCGTGACGGTGACGTCGGCGATGACGCCACCGCGGTGGTCGAGCATCTGCGTGTAGATGACGCTGCCGACGGGGCGATCCAACTCGGCATCGCACGCGAACTGGAGCAGCGCACAGGCGTCCGGTCCCTCGATCGCCAGCTTGCCGAAGCTGGAGAGGTCGATCAGACCCGCGGCCTCGCGCATCGCCCGATGCTCGTCGCCGATGACGTCGAAGAACGGCATGCGGCCCCAGCCCCATTCGCGCTGATCGGCGCCCATGCGCCGCCACGGGCGCCCCGGTTCGACGTACTCGGCACGCTCAAAGCCAGACTTGACGCCGAAGGCGGTGCCGGCCTCCTGCAGCCGGCTGTGCAATGCCGACAGGCGCGTCGGGCGGCCCCGCTCGTCCTGGTCGTACGGGTAGCGCAGGCGGTAGTAGTAGCGGTAGGTCTCCTCACCCGCGAGGGCGGCGTGCTTCGGGTCGCGGTAGACGTCGGGAAAGCGCCACGGGCGGTAGCCGGAGACGTCCCACTCGGTCTCGCCGTGGATCATCCACTCGGCCAGGGTCTTGCCCATGCCGCCGGCGCCGCCGAAGCCGTTGAGGGACAACCCCGCCGCGATCCAGAAGCCGGGCACACCGGGCATCGGCCCGAGCAGCGGGTTGGCGTCGGGCGTCATCGCGTCCGGATGGCAGATCAGCGACACCACACCGGCGCGCTCGAGGAACGGGAAGCGGCGAATCGCGCCCTCCATCAGCTGGACGAAGCGCTCCTCGTCCGCCGGCACCGTGCGAGCGCTGTGCTCCCACGGCACGCCGTCAATCCAACGCGCGGGGGCGTTCGGCTCGTAGCCGCCGAACAGCACGCCGCCGGCCTCGGCCTTGCCGTAGACGAGATTGTCGGGGTCGCGGAAGCACGGCATGTCGCGCGGGAGCTCGTGACCCTCAACGGCGGCGAGGGCGATGTGCTGGTGATCGACAGGCGTCGACGGCACCCAGCCGCCGACCATCGCGCACACGCGCGGCGCCCACATGCCGGCCGCGTTGACGACCTGCTCGGTGGCGATGCGCCCATCCTCGGTGCGCACGCCGACGATCTCACCGTGGTAGCCACGGTCGATGCCGGTCACGCGGCAGTGCTGGATGATCTCCACGCCGAGGTCGCGGGCGGCGTTCGCGAGTGCGTAGGTGGTGCGGTGCGGATCCAGCCAGCCGTCCTCCGGCACCCAGATGCCACCGTGCAGCGCGTCGGGCGAGGCAGCGGGCATGCGCGCTAGCGCCGCCTCCGGGTCGAGCAGCTCGACGTCGAGGCCGATGCCGCGGGCCCGCGACACGCCGCGCCGCATCTCCGCCAACTGCTCCGGCGTCGAGGCGATGCGCAACGAGCCCGTCTGCTCGAACACGTCGAGCTCGTGGTAGAGCTCGATCGAGTAGCGGCGGAACCGCATCATCGTCTGCGAGGGGTTGTACTGCGTGACGAGGCCGGCCGCGTGGTGCGTCGAGCCGCTCGTGAGCTCGCCCTTGTCGATCAGGACGATCCGGCCGGTCCCCCCGGTCAGCTTGGCGAGGTGGTAGGCGATGCTGCAGCCCGTCACCCCGCCGCCGATGATGACGATGTCGGCCTGGTCGGTCATGCCGTGCTCCTAGGACAGCACGCGGCTGCGGTCGGGGTTGTAGAAGGGCCTCAGCGAGGCCTCGAGCGGATGGCGCTCGCCGTTGACCTCGGCGGCGTAGTCACCGGCCGTCAGCCATTCGTGGGTGACGCCGTCGGGGTTGCGCGCGTAGCCGAGGGCGACAGCGCCGCCGACCGCGTGCCCGTAGGCGGCGCTGGTCGTGTAGCCGAGCGGCTCGCTGTCGCGCCAGAGGCGCTCACCGCCCCACAGCGTGACCGCCGGATCGACCGCCCGAAACGCGACGAGGCGCTTGGCCAGCGCATCTGCACCGGCCTCGCGCTGCGCCAGCAGAGCCTCGCGGCCGACGAAGCCGCCCGGCTTGTCCCAGGCGACGGCGAAGCCAAGCCCGGCCTCGAGCGGCGTCTCGTCCGGCGACAGCTCGTGGCCCCAGGCCCGATACGCCTTCTCGAGGCGCAGCGAGTTGATCGCGTAGTGGCCGGCCAGCACCGCCGTCGTCTCCGCGTCGCCGGCGGCGAGGATCGTCTCCAGCACCGGCGTCGCAGCGTCCGCGGGCACGTGCAGCTCCCAGCCGAGCTCGCCGACGTACGTCACGCGCGCCGCATGCAGGGCGTGACCAGCGATCGCGACCTCGCGCACCGCGCCGAAGGGGAAAACCCCGTTCGCGAGGTCGCCGTCGACGAGCGGCTGCAGCAGCGCGCGGCTCTGCGGCCCCATCACGCTCAGCACGGCGGTGGCGTCGGTGACGTCCTCGACGCTGCAGTCGGTGCCTGCGGCGGCGCGCCGCACGTGCCAGAGGTCACGGATCCGCTGCGCGGTTCCCGTGATCAGGCGGAAGTGGTCGTCGGCTAGGCGGAGGACGGTGAGGTCACTCGCGAAGCGGCCACGGTCGTCGAGCAGCGCGGTGTAGACGAGCTGCCCGGGCGCAACGTCTACGTCGTTGGCGCAGAGACGGTTGAGGACGGTGAGGGCATCGGGCCCGCGCACCTCGAGCTTGCCGAAGCCCGACTGATCGAAGACGGCAACGCCCTCGCGGGCGGCCATGTGCTCGCGGCGGTGCGCCTCGAACCACGACTGACGACCAAACGAGTAGACGATCTCCGGCGGTGCTCCTGGCGCGCCGAAGACGTTCGGGCGCTCGATGCCGGCCTTCTCACCGAACCAGGCACCGTGCGCCTGGATCACCTCGTGGACCGGTGAGACGCGCAGCGGGCGCCCGGTCAGGAGCTCGCGGTTGGGATACGCCATCAGGTAGTGCGTGCCGAGTGCCTCGGTAACGCGCTGCCGGAGGTAGCCCAGATCGTTCTGCTCCGGCGCGAAGCGGGCCGGGTCGACCATGCTGAGGTCGAACGGCTGGTACCCATCGAGCAGCCAGGCGGCCAGCGCCTCGCCGACGCCGCCGCCGAAGGCGAGACCGGCGGAGTTCATGCCGGCGGCGATCCAGATGCC
>JBIIFR010000243.1:0-3238 GCA_044237215.1 Gaiellales bacterium | reverse complement strand
TGCTGCTCGGCGCGGGTGCCCTCGACGAGGAGCTGCCCGACCTCGCGGCCGCGGGCTCCTTCCAGCGCGGCAACGCCACGCTCGCGCTCGGCGCGGCGGCGGCCCTGCTGGGGGATGACTTTGACATGCGGCGAGCCGTCGCGGCGGTCGCGCTGGTGCAGGTACCGGGGCGGCTCGAGGTAATCGCCCGCTATCCGATCGTCCTGCGCGATGCCGCCCACAATCCCGACAGCGCGCGCACGCTGGCCCGTGAGCTGCCGCGGGCGCTGGGCGGGCTGAAGCCGATCGTGGGCCTCGTCGCCCTGCTCGCCGACAAGGATGCCGACGGCTTTCTCGCCGCGCTCGCACCGATCTTCGACGAGATCGTCGTCACCGCCACGGCCTCTGAGCGTGCGCTGCCCGCCGCGACGCTGCTCGCCGCGGCTGAGCGCCATGGGCTGACCGGCGAGGCCGTCGCCGACCCCGAGGATGCGCTGGCGCGCGCCCGCTACCGGGCCGGCAACGCCGGCGCCGTGGTGATCGTCGGCTCGCTGACGCTGCTCGAGGCGCTCGACCGCTAACGGTTCTGCCGGCGCACAGGCGCCCAGACTGCGGCGCTAGACGAGCAGGCGCCCGACCACGTAGCCGATGGCGTAGCCGAGGACAATCAGGCCGGCCAGAAGCAGCAGGGCGAAGATGAGGACGCTGGGACGGCCGCGCATGGAGAGATGCTACCGCGCAGGCGGGGGAGTCCCGTGCGCTCGCAGGCACCGACCGGCGCCGCCGCTCGCCCGTCGCCGTCATGATTCGGAGGCGCTCCCCGCGGGCGCGCCCGACTACGAACGCACCAGGGGAATCATGGAGACCACGCTCGTCCTGCTCAAGCCCGACGCCGTCCGCCGCCAGCTGATGAGCGAGATCATCGGCCGTTTCGAGCGCCGCGGGTTCGCCTTCCGCGGCATGCGGCTGCTCCAGCTCGATCGCGCCACCGCCGAGCTCCACTACGCCGAGCATTCCGAGCGCCCGTTCTTCGGTGAGCTCGTCGACTTCATCACCTCCGGTCCGATCGTGGCGCTCGCGCTGCAGGCCGACGGTGCGGTCGCTGGCGTCCGCGAGATGATGGGCAAGACCAACCCGCTCGACTCCGCTCCCGGCACGATCCGCGGCGATCTCGCGCTGCTGCTCGCCGAGAACGTGATTCACGGCTCCGACTCCGTCGAGTCGGCCGAGCGCGAGCTCGCGATCTACTTCCCCGACGGCCTGCTCTAGGCCGTCGGCTCAGCGGGGTGCGGGCGTCTTGGGCGCGCGTGTCCGCTTGCGCAGGAAGCGCCGCTGCTCGCCGTCGCCGTCGAGCGGCGGTGGCGGCGGCGCATCGTCGCCGTCATCGTCGTCGTCGTCCTCCGCCCAGCCGCGGGCCAGGTAGAGGAAGGCGCAGCCGGCGGCGCCTGCGACCAGCAGGCTGATCGCAAAGACGCGCTCAGAGCTGACGATCACGATCGAGGCGATCGCGGCGCCGAAGGCGACGGTGGCAACTCCTGCCAGCAGTGACATCACGCGCGGCGAAACGTGGCGCCGGGGCGGGCGCGAGCGCGCCGCCACGATCACAGCGACGAAGATCACGATGATCTCTACGGCGATCACAGGCGCACGGTATCGGAGTGCGCGCTGACGTGGGGACTTCGGCGGTGCCGACGCAGCGTGCACAGCGCACTACGGTGACGAATTCCCGTCAGATTCTTCGACGCTCGTTGCCGGACGCGCTTACATATGACAACGTGATGTATGTCATTAGTCATCCAAATGAAAGGACGACGCCCCATGAGCGTTACCGATGAGTTCCTCGAGGCCAACCGCGCCTACGCGGCCCAGTTCGAGAAGGGCGATCTGCCCATGCCGCCGGCCCGCCAGACCGCCGTGCTCGCCTGCATGGACGCCCGCCTCGACCCGGCCCGCGTGCTGGGTCTTGAAGAGGGCGACGTGCACGTCATCCGCAACGCCGGTGGCGTCGCCACGGCCGACGCGATCCGTTCGCTGGCGATCTCCCAGCGGCTGCTCGGGACGCGCGAGATCGTGCTGATCCACCACACGGACTGCGGCATGCTGACGTTCCAGGACGACGCCTTCCGTCAGGGCATCGAGGCGGAGACCGGGCAGCGCCCCGAGTGGGCCGCCGAGGCGTTCCCCGACGTCGACGCGGACGTGCGCCAGTCGATCGTGCGCATCAAGAACAGCCCGTTCGTGCCGCACCGCGACAAGATCCGCGGCTTCGTGTACCACGTGGAGAACGGCACCCTCCGCGAGATCGACCCGGCCTGATCCGCACCGCACGGCCGCGACACCGACAGCTCCTCCCCTGTCGGCGTCGCGGCTGTGCCGCTGCGCCCAATGCTTAGCCGGTCGGCCCATGAGGCGGATTCGGCGTTTGCGCGTTGGGGCGGCGATCGGCCCTGGAGGCGACGAAGGGGTCAGACCCTTTCGTCGCACAACCACTCCGGCTCCTTCCGGTAGCCCGAGCGCGTGCTGTCGTCTACGCGAGGAATGGGTCTGACCCCTTCGTCGCCTCGAGACCCGTCTGGCAGCGCGACACGCGGCCACGGAATCCGCTGCACCGGCTCATCAGCGAACCGCTAGATCGAGAACCAGGTGCCGAACAGCTCGATGCCGAGCGAGAACGGATCGGCTTGGAACTCGATACCGGCCGAGAACGACCCCCAGCTCTCCCACGCCGTCCAGCCGCCCTCGGGCACGCAAAGCTCCGTGCAGTCACGTCCAAACCACCAGCAGACCCTGCAGCAGCAGGCCTCGGGGCCATCGAGGAAGTTCCAGCGATCACCATTGACGGAGAGCGTGGCGGTGTCTGTGGTCGCGAAGTACGGTGCGACATTCGAGATGACGAGGTTCTCCGTGTAGGCGAAGCAGCCCTGCAGCTGGGTCACGAGCGGAATCGTGATCGTGCCGGTGCAGGCGCTGCCGCTGGCACTGGACGTGATCGAGAAGACGCCGTCCGACGAGATGAAGAACGTCGGCAGGTTGAAGGCGGTGCCGAAGATCGTCGCGTCGCCCGTCATCGTCAGCGAGGTGGCATTGGCCGGCGTCGAGCAGGTGGAGTCGGTGCAGTTCGTGAAGATCGCGTTGAGCACCAGATCGGCAACGCCGATGTTGAGGTCGCCGTCAGCAGCGAGGTAGTAGAGCGGTGGGGCGCCGCCGTTCTCGATGAAGGTGAGCGTGCCGTTGACGTTGACGACGCCGAGGTTGATCG
>JBIIFR010000242.1:0-3254 GCA_044237215.1 Gaiellales bacterium | reverse complement strand
CACCGTCGGTGCCACGACGAGCACCGACGCCCGCGCGTCCTATTCCAACTTCGGCACCTGCGTCGACCTGTTCGCGCCCGGCTCGGCCGTCCTGTCCGCCTGGTGGTCGTCCACCACGGCGACCAACACGATCTCCGGCACCTCGATGGCAGCCCCACACGTGGCCGGTGCGGCAGCCCTGCTCCTGGCCGCCGACCCAAGCGCCAGTCCTGCCACGATCACGAGCCGGCTGCTTGCGAACGCCACACCGTCCGTCGTCACCGGCGCCGGCACCGGATCGCCGAACCTCCTGCTCGCATCGCAGGTAGGCGCCCCGACTCCGGTCACGCTGCCCACCGCGCCGCGCAACCTCGTCGCGACTCCGGCCAACACCCGCGTGACGCTCTCCTTCGACGTCCCCGCCGACGCCGGTGGCGCCGCAATCACCGACTACGTCATTGAGCAGTCGACTGCTGGCGGCGCGTGGACGACCGTGGCCGACGGCGTCTCGAGCCTGGCCAGCGCGGAGCTCACCGGGCTGGTCAACGGCACGGCCTACGCCTTCCGTGTCGCTGCCGTCAACAGCGCAGGCACGAGCCCCTTCTCGAGCCCCGCGACGGCGACGCCCGCCCTCGGGCTGTCGAACGATGACTTCCAGGATGCCAGCGTCGTCACCGGCGACACCGGCACCCGCAGCGGCACCACGGTGAACGCGACGCGCCAGGTCGGCGAGCCCTCCCACGGCGGCACCGGCGGCAGCGCCTCGATCTGGTATCGCTGGACCGCGCCGGCCAACGGCACGCTCACGGTGACCACGCAGGGCAGCTCGTTCGACACCCTGCTCGGCGTGTACACGGGCACCGACGTCGCCGACCTGCGCGTGCTCGGCCAGAACGACGACACGGCCAGTGGACAGCTCTGGAGCACCGTGACGACGACGGTCGTCGGCGGCACGACGTACGCCATCGCGATCGACGGCTGGGGCGGCACGAAGGGCTCGACCACCCTGAACCACAGCTTCACCGCGTCGCCGACTCTGGCCAACGATGCCTTCGCCGACGCCGAAGCGCTGAGCGGTGGCACGGGCAGCACGTCCGGCTCGACCACCGGGGCAACCCGTGAGCCCGGCGAGCCGACGCACGGCGCCACCAACCCGCTCGCCTCCATCTGGTACCGCTGGACCGCGCCGGCCAACGGCACGCTGACCGTCACCACCCAGGGCAGCCTCTACGACACCGTGCTGGGCGCCTACACCGGCACCGCCGTCGGCGGCCTCACCACCATCGCGCAGAACGACGACAGCGCGGGGAGCACGTGGAGTCGCGTCAGCTTCCCCGTCACCCGCGGCACGTCCTACGCGCTCGCGATCGACGGGTGGGCCGGTGCGAAGGGCTCGACGGTGCTCAACCACAGCTTCGCGGAGATCCTGCCGCCGTCGGCCCCCAGCGCACCCCTGAACGTCGTCGCTACGCCCGGAAACAGCCGGCTGGCCGTCGGCTGGTCGGCTCCGACCGTCGGCGGTGGCAGCACGATCTCCCGCTACACCGCGACGGCCTCGCCGGGCAGCGCGAAGTGCGTCACCAACGGTGCGCGCTCCTGCACCATCCTCGGCCTGGCCAACGGCACGGCCTACACGGTGACGGTCACCGCCACGAACGCCACCGGCACCAGCGTGGCCTCGGCGCCGTCCGCGGCAGCGACCCCCAGCACCCGCCCGCGTTCGCCGCGCGCAGCCTCGTGGGGCCTCGACCGGCTCGACCAGCGCAACCTCCCCCTCGACGGCGTGATGGATCCCGCCGCCGCCAACGCCGCCGCCGGCAATGGCGCGGGCGTCGTCGTGTACGTCATCGACACCGGCGTGCGCTCATCGCACACGCAGTTCACCGGCCGCGTCCGCACCGGGTTCGTCAGCGTCGATCAGGGCGGCGACGACGGCAACGGCAGCGAGGACTGCAACGGACACGGCACGCACGTCGCCGGCACGATCAGTGGTGCCGACTACGGTGTGGCGCCGGAGGCCGAGATCATCCCGGTACGCGTGCTCGACTGCGGCGGCTCCGGCTACACCTCCGACGTCATCAGTGGCCTCAACTGGGTCGCGGCCAACCACGCCGACGGCGCGCTGGCCGTGGCCAACATGAGCCTCGGTGGCGGCTACTCCGCCGCCGTCAACGCGGCGGTGCAGGGCGTGATCGACGACGGCGTGACGATGGTCGTCGCCGCCGGCAACAGCGCCACCGACGCCTGCAACGCATCGCCCGCCTCGGCCCCGGCCGCGCTGACCGTCGGCGCAACGGACAGCGACGACCGTCGCGCCTCGTTCTCGAACTACGGCGCCTGCGTCGATCTGTTCGCACCGGGCGTCGACATCGTCTCGGCCGACGCGGAATCGGACACCGCCACGGCCACCCACTCCGGCACCTCGATGGCCGCACCGCACGTCGCGGGCGCCGTCGCCCTCCAGCTGGCCAGCTCCCGCAGCACGTCGACCAGCGTGGTCTCCTCCGCGATCAGCGGCATCGCCTCCCGCAACCGCGTGGCCGACCCCGGTCCGGGCTCCGCCAACCGGCTGCTCTACATCGGCACGGCCGTCGACACGGCCAATCCGTCCGAGCCGGCGCCGACACCAACACCGATCGCCGCACCGAGCGCGGCCAAGGCACCGACCGCCAAGCCGGTGGCAGCGCAGACGGCGACCCGTCCCCGTGTGGGTGCCGCGACGCTGGTCGGCCCGAGCATGGTGCTGACGCTGCCGGCCGCCAAGGGCGCCGTCTACAAGGTGTACCGCGACGGCAAGCTCGTCAAGACCACCCGCTCCACCCGCCCGCGGGTGACCGTGGGCAAGGGCAAGCGCATCGTGTTCCAGGTGCGCATGGTCACGCCGACGGGGCTGTCGGACTGGTCGAACAAGGTGATCGTGGTCGGCTCGCGCGTCATCGTGAAGCCGCGCTGAGCTGCTTCGGCGGCGGCGCGCTGCCCTTACCCTTTCCGGCATGAGTTCGCCGCTGCTCGTCCGCCGTTGGGCTGATCTGGATGCCACCGCCCGCGCCGCGTTTCTGGCCCGCGGACTCGACGACATCTTCGACCCCGCGCTTCAGGCCTCGATCGCCGCGCTCGTCGCCGATGTACGCGAGCACGGCGACGCCGCGATCTGCCGGGCCCTGGAGCGCTTCGACGGCTGCAGCGTCGCCCCCGGCGACCTGCGCGTGACCGACGCCGAGTTCGCCGCCGCCCGCACGGAGACGCCGGCGGCGGTGCAGGATGCGATCCGTCAG
>JBIIFR010000010.1:0-11903 GCA_044237215.1 Gaiellales bacterium | reverse complement strand
GGCGCGGAGCGCTACGGCCGCTTCATCCTGCGTGCCGCGCTGATCCTGCTCGCATTCTACGGAGCCCCCACGGTGGCGATCTTCAGCGTCGCCCCGCTCGGCGCGCTGGTGCCGGACCTGCTGATTCTGCTGCCCCTCATCGTCGCGGCGATCGCGCGGCGGCTCGATCTCGGCGAGCTCCTCCTGCTCGCCGTCCTCATGCTGATCCCGTGGTTCCTCCTCGCCAGCGCCTTCAGCGGCTGACACGCACCGCGTAAGCGGTCGTCCTCGCCCGCCGACTGCCGTCCATGAACGCCACCAGCCTCCTCACCGGCTTCGCCCTGCTCCTGCTCGCGATCATCGGGATCGACTGGGCCCGCTCGCTGCGCCGCACGCCTATGCGTGCACGGAGCCATCGGGCATCGTCGCGCCCGTCAGGCTCGCGCCGGCCAGATCGGCGTCGCTGAGCTCTGCGCCGAGCAGGTTCGCGCCGTCGAGCTGCGTGCGGGCGAGGAACGCTCCGCTGAGGTTCGTACCCGCGAAGTTGAAGCCGCGCAGATCGCCCTCCTCGAGATCGATCTCGGAGAGGTCGAGCCCCGATAGGTCGGGGGCCTGCTCGATCGAGAAGCCGTACTCGGCGATGATCGGCACGGCGACGCGCCAGTACTTGTCGCGGTACTCCTCGGGGACGCCAAGCTGATCCCACGCCTGCACGAAGGCCTCTTTGGCGGGCATGCCCTCACCGACGAGCTTCGCGATCAGGACGGCAATCGCCTCGAAGGCGACGACGTGATCGTTCCAGGCGACGGGAAGCGGCTCAGACACAGATGGCATCGTAGCCGCGCACGGTGCCGTCGATGGTGAAGACCGCCTGCTACACATGCAGCATGGTGGTTATCCCCCCTCTTCCGCTCTGCCGCAGCCGACTATGCTGCGGAGAAATCTACCGACGGAGGCCTCACCTTGGGACCTGTGGAAATCGCGGTCTTCTCGTTTCCGGGAAGCCAGTTCAACGGACAGGTCGCTCCCGCGCTGCGCGAGCTGATCGAGAGCGAGACCATCCACGTGCTGGATCTCGCGTTCATCATCAAGGCCGAGAACGGTGACGTCGCGTGGTTCGAGATCGAGGACGCCGCGATGCACGCGCCCGAGTTCTCCGGCTTCCATGACGACCCGATCGATCTCCTCAACACCGAGGACATCGAGCTGCTCGCCGAAGAGGTCGCGCCCGGCTCGTCGGCCGCCGTCCTCGTCTTCGAGCACACGTGGGCGAAGAAGCTCGCTGGCGCAGTCGAAGGCTCCGGCGGTTTCGTCGTGGCCCGTGAATACATCCCCGCACCCGTCGTCGAGGCCGCTGTGGCCGCGGCGCAGAACAGCTAGGAGAACCCGTTATGCCTCTCGGACGACGTGGACCCGGTCTTGTCGGCATGGCAGCGCGCACCGCTGTCGTGGTCGGCACCGCCAACGCGGTCTCGAACAAGCAGCAGCAGAAGTACGCCAACCAGGCAGCCGCCCAGCAGGAGGCCGCCACTGAGCAGGCCGCCCCGGCTGCTCCCGCCGCCGCGCCGCAGGACGATCTCGTCTCGCAGCTCGAGGCGCTCGCAAAGCTCCGCGATCAGGGCATCCTGACCGACGAGGAGTTCTCGGCGAAGAAGGCCCAGCTCCTCGGCATCTAGTCCGTTCTAGCGCTGGATCGAAGGGCCGTTCTGCCTCCGGGCAGGGCGGCCCGTCGTCGTTGGCGAGCCCGAAAACACAAAAGGCCCGCCGCGACCGGAGTCGCGACGGGCCGCTCAGGAGCGGATCTAGGCCGACTGCTCGATCGGGCCCTCGGCGCCGTAGCCGCGAACCGACGTGACGTCGATGATGATGGCCACGCCGCCCTTGTCCGGGTCGTAGTCGCGCTCGCCCTGGATCATGCCGTCGTAGACGCGGTCGTTCTGGCTCGCGTCAACGCGGGCCGTGCCGCGGATCGAGAGCATGAACGGGCTGGTCTCGGGGTCGAACAGCGCCAGCGAGACCTCGGGGTTGGCGGCGACGCCGGTGGCGAGGCCGTCGTTCGGGTTGCGCGTCCAGACGCCGAGCTCGGTACCGGAGAGCACCTGGGTGCTGCCGCGGAACGAGACGGTCGGGTAGCCGCTGACGTCGTTGTAGCTGAGTGCGAGTGCGCGGCCGCGGGCGAGCGAGTTGTCGACGGCGCCGGCGATGTGGGACAGATCGATGGGCATGGTGCTCCTCAGCTAATCGGTGGATCAGGGACAGGGAACGCCGAGGTGCCGCGGGGAATTCCCCGCGCTGCCCTCCGGCCGCTCGGCCCACACGTCCGCGCGCCCCAGAGCGGGGCGCCCTGCCCTACTGCGGCGGGATGAGGGTGCCGCTGAAGATCTGCCAGGCCAGCACCGACTTCGCGACGAGGCTCAGGATGATGTACGCCCACTCGCCGCGCAGGTAGTTCGACCACTTGCCGATCTGCCGGTACTGGAGGAACTGCACGATGGCGAAGCAGTTGAAGAGCAGGAAGAGGCTGACGAGGATGCCGTAGACGAATCCGGGGACCTCGTTGTCCGAGGTCGAGCCGATGTTCAGGCTCAGAATCAGGAAGACGATCCACGGGACGATGCCCGCGATGCAGCCGAACGTGAACGGCAGCATGCCGCCGCCGGGCTGCTCGTACTTCTCTTGCAGCCAGCCGAACAGGATCATCGAGGCGTTGACGCCGAACAGGGCGATCAGGGCGGCGACGTCCATCACGCCGAGGATCTGCGCGATCAGCACGATCATCACGGACGAACTGATCGAGTACTCAACCCAGCGGAAATAGTTGCGCCCGGCGCGCAGACCAGCCTCGTAGCGCGGGAAGAACCACGGCGTGGCGACGAGGAAGTGGAACAGCGCGGACAGCCCAAAGAAGAGCGCCACGCCCCACGCGATGCGCACGTCCCAGAGCACGACCGGATCGGTCATCGCCGAGCCGGGAGGCCCCTCGAGGTAGCTCGCGGTGACCGGCAGCGAGAAGTCGGTCGCGAGCACCAGGATCAGGATCATCTGGACGAGATGGAAAAGCCCCGCCCCGATGTTGGCCCGGCGCAGGCGGCGCATAGTGTTGAGGGCGATCGGCTGTTCGACGGCGGAAGACATACGAAAAGTGTCGCAGGCCGGGGCCGCGACACGGACGGCGGCTGTCAGCAGCAGCATCGTCGCCGTTGCCGGGTGGGCGCGAAGCGGAGCTTCAGCGCTGCCCGGCGTTCACCCCCTCCGGCGAGAGCCCTCTATCGGGATTGAACCGATGACCCCCTCCTTACCATGGAGGTGCTCTACCACTGAGCTAAGAGGGCAGGGCGCTGTTGCCAGCGCGGAGCGAATACTACCCGGCAAAGGCCGTTGCGGCGCAAGCGGTCAAAAGCGCTGCTGTACGCTCTTCGTCAACGCACCACGGAGGCAGACATGAGCGAGCCGATGGACCCCGCCTGGGTCTATAACGAGACCGTCAAGATGTTCGCCATCGGTGGCGATCCGCCGCACGAGGACGCGGCCGAGATGGAGTCGACCTGGGGCCGCGTCTGGGGCCTCTCGAACGACGTTGGCCAGATCCGCACCGTCCTGATGCACCGGCCCGGCGTCGAGATGAACATCGTTGACACGTCCAAGCGCATCGAGGCGATTGGCTCGTACGGCGACCTTTCCGAGCACTGGTACTTCCAGAGCGAGGACGCGCCCGACATCCCGACGATGCAGGCCCAGCACGACGCGTTCGTCGCCGCCCTCGAGCGCCGTGGCGTTGAGGTCGTCTACCAGCAGGGCGTCGGCGACCGGCACCTGAAGGCCGTCTACACGCGCGACCCGCTGATCATGGTCAAGGGCGGTGCGATCGTGAACCGCATGGGCACGCGCATCCGTCGCGGCGAGGAGCGCGTGACATCGCAGACCCTCGCGGCGCTCGGCGTACCGATCCTGCGCACCCTGTCGGGCAGCGCGGTGATGGAGGGCGGTTCGTTCGCCTGGCTGAATGAGACGAACTGCGCGATTGGCGTCGGCGTTCGCGTCAACCGCGAGGGTGCGCGCCAGATCGGCGAAGTGCTCGCCAGCCAGGGCGTCACGCTCCATGTGATCGAGCTGACCGGCTACGACATTCACATCGACGGCAGCTTCCTGATGATTGACAAGGATCTCGCGCTCGTGAACCCGATGGGGCTGCCGTACTCGTTCCTTGAGCTGCTCAAGGACCTCAAGATCGACACGGTCGAGATGACGCCGCGCGACGACGGCTGGATCGTCAACGGCCTCGCCGCCGCACCCGGCGACCTGCTGATCCCCGAGGGCGCGTCCGACCAGACGCTCGCGGTGCTCGACAAGAAGGGCGTCAAGGTCGAGGTGATCCCGTTCGACAAGGTGCACCTCAACGGTGGCGGGCTGCATTGCTCGACGACGCCGCTGTTCCGCGATCCGGTCTGAAGGAACCAGAGGGGTCAGGCCCCTTTGTCGGACCCCTCTGGTTGCGTAAACTCTGCGCATGGCGATCGAGCGCGAGGCGACGGCGACGTGGGAGGGCAATCTGGCGCGTGGTGTCGGTCGCCTGTCGGCGGCATCGAGCGTGGGCTTCAACGGCTTGGCCTTCTCGCTACCGACCCGCATTGGCCAGCCCGGCGATGAGACCTCGCCCGAGGAGCTGCTCGCCGCCGCCCACGCCGGGTGCTACGCGATGGCGCTCGCCGCGGTGCTGACCAACGCCGACGTGCCGCCGGGACGACTCGACGTCAGCTGCCGCATCACCGTCGCCGAGGACCCCGAGACGGGATTCCGCATCGCACGCTCGGCCCTCATCGTCGACGCCGAGGTCGATGGCGTCTCGCGCGACGCGCTGCAGGCCGCGATGACGGCCGCCGACGAGACGTGTCCGTACTCCGCGCTCCTGCGCAGCGCCGGGGCTGCAGTTGAGACCGCGATCCGCCACTGAGCCTCATCCGGCGGCGTTCACCGTGCGATAACGTTTCAGAAGCCCGCAAGGGCGACCGCAAACGAATCTGAGGAGATCACCCGATGCGACGCATTACCCTGCTGGTACTCGCCTTTGCCGGATTGGCCGTCGGCGCCCCGCTGGCCACCGCCCAAGAGGTCGGCGACGCCAAGGCCATCATCCTGACCATCGACAAGACCAAGCCGTCGACCGGTCAGCTGATGTTCACGATCGAGCCCGAGGGCTTCGTCTACAAGAAGGTGCCGTACGCCGGCGGCCCGAACAAGGCCGGACAGGGCCACGCCCACGTCTACGCCAAGGCCGACGGCGCCAAGAAGGCCAAGTACATCGGCTGGACCGGCTCGGGCCTGACGTCCTGGACGGACAAGAAGATGCTGAAGGCCGGCACGACGTACCGCGTCTTCGCCGTCTTCTCCGAGAACGATCACACCGAAAACAAGAAGATCATGTCGAACTGGGTGCTCGTCGACTTCTAGCGCTTCGCGGGGGCGGAGCGGCGACGACCGCTCCGCCCCCTGCTCTACCCGCCCTCTAGACTGCCGCAGGCCATGACCGCCGGCACCCCCAAGCTCCGCGTCGAGGGCGCGACCAAGACGTTCGGTGAGAACGTCGCCCTTGCCCCCGCCTCTCTTGCGCTCCAGCCGGGCGAGTTCGTCTCCCTCGTCGGCCCCTCCGGCTGCGGCAAGTCAACGCTGTTCAATATCATCTCGGGCCTGCTGAAGCCAGACCACGGCAGCGTGCTGCTCGACGGCGTCGATGTCACTGGCACCGCCGGCAACGTTGGCTACATGCTCCAAAAGGACCTGCTCGTGCCGTGGCGCAGTGTCGTCGACAACATCACGCTCGGTGCGGCCCTGACCCGCGGCGTCACGAAGGCGGACCGCGCGCAGGCCGTCGACTTCGCGCAGCACTACGGCCTCGGCGATTTCCTCGACCACTACCCGCATGCGCTGAGCGGCGGCATGCGCCAGCGCGTCGCGCTCATGCGCACGCTCGCCACCAACCACGATGTCCTGCTGCTTGACGAGCCGTTTGGCGCGCTCGACGCGCAGACGCGCTTCGAGATGCAGCAGTGGCTACTCGGCGTCTGGACCGAGACGGGTCGCACCATCGTGTTTGTGACGCACGACGTCGACGAGTCGATCTTCCTGTCCGACCGCGTGCTCGTGATGAGCCCGCGCCCGGGCCGCATCACCGACGAGCTGGCGATCGATCTGCCCCGCCCGCGCACTCTGGACGTCCTCACGCAGCCCGCCTTCGTTCAGGCCAAGCGGCGCATCCTCGCGGGGCTAACGGGAGCTGCCGCATGAGCTGGCGCACCACCCTCAAGACGATCCTGATCCCGATCGTCTCGATCCTGCTCGTCTTCATCATCTGGGACCTGATCATCCGCGCGTTCGCCGTTGACGCGTTCGTCGCCCCCTCTCCTCTCGACGCGCTCGCGGCGGTACGGGACAGCTGGAGCCAGATCTGGCCGCTCACGCTCGCGACGATCCGCGAGACGGTCTACGGCTTCGTGATCGGAGCCGTACTTGGCTTCGTGCTCGCCGTGGTGATGGCCCAGGCGAAAGCCGTACAAAATCTGATCTACCCGATCCTGATCACGTCGCAGGCCGTGCCCGTGATCGCGCTCGCTGCGCCGCTGGTGATCCTGCTCGGCTTCGGCATGGGCCCGAAGATCGTGATCGTGGCGTGGATCGTGTTCTTCCCCGTCGCCGTCAGCGTCCTCGACGGCTTCGCCAACGTTGATCGCGACCTCGTCAACCTGGCCCGCGTGATGGGCGGTAGCCGCTGGCGCGTATTCCTGCTGATCCGCATCCCCGCCACCGTCACGCCGCTGTTCTCAGGCCTCAAGATCGGCGCGACGTACGCCGTGACCGGCGCAATCATCGGCGAGCTCGTGGCAAGTACCGGGCAGTCCCTCGCCGGCTTCCAGCGCACCGCCAACGGCAACCTCGATACGGCCACCGTCTGGGGCACAACACTTGTGATGACCTCGATCGGTATCGGGTGGTTCCTGCTCGTGGTGCTAATCGAGCACGTCGCAACGCCATGGCGATACCGCACTACGCGCCGTCAGTTAGGGTTCCGCCAACCCTCGACTCCTCCGGAGACCAACCCGTGAAGCACGCCCGTCTGCTCGTCCTCGCCATCGCCCTGCTCGTGGCCGCCGTCGCCGCAGCCTGTGGTGGCTCGTCGAACGACTCGTCGTCCAGCGCGACCAGCACGGACGCGGCTGCTACCCCGACGAAGGTGCGTCTCGTCTACTTCTGGCCGAGCATCGATTTCCTCAGCGTGCCGATCGTCGTCGCGCAGCAGAAGGGCTACTTCAAGGACGCGAACCTCGACGTCTCGCTGTCCCTGCCACCGGACTCCGCCACCGCCACGAAGGTGCTCGGCACGGGCGATGCCGACCTCGGCATGGTCACCACGACCGACATTGCCGCTGCCGCACAGGAAGACGTGCCCGTGATGTCGATCGGCAACTACACGATGTCGAATAACTGGGGCTTCTTCTCGAAGCCCGGTACCCCCGTCTCGGCGAGCACGCTCAAGGGCAAGACGATCTCGGGCTTCGGCGACACGTGGACGAACGCGATGCTGCCGTTCGTGCTCGAGGACGCCGGCCTCACCGAGAGCGACGTGAAAATCGTGACCGTCACCAACGACGCGCCGCTGCTGCTCAACGGCAAGGTTGATCTCGCCACGAACACCACGAACTACCTGATCCCCGCCGTCGAGGACGCCACGGGCGAGACGCCGGGCCTGCTCCTCGCAACCGATGCGGGCGCACCGAACGTCCCGATCTGGGTGTACGCCGGCAACCACGACTGGCTCGTCGAGAACCCCGAGGCCGCCAAGGCCTTCATGGGTGCAATTGCGCAGGCCACCGAGTGGGCGATCGCCAATCCGGAGGAGGCGGTCACGCTCTACGAGCAGGCCTACCCCGACAACGGTGGCTCGAACACGTACAACCTCGCTGGCTGGACCGATACGGCGAAGTACATGAAGAACGCAGACGGCAAACTGTTCGTCGAGACCGATCAACAGTGGACCGAGCTGGGCAATGCGCTCGTCAGCATCGGCCAGCTCCGCGACGTCCAGACGCCCTCGACGTACTACACCAACGAGTACCTGCCGGCGGGCTAGAACACCCGGCACACCCGCGGGAGCGAGCTCGCCGAGGGTCCATCCAGCGGCGGTTCTCCCGTCGCCGATCATTGCTTCATCCGCTCCCCCGGACGGCTTCCTCGCGCGCCACTCCAGAATCACGGAATGCGGCACGACCGAGCGATGCGGCCGCGGTGCACGCGCTGGCGAAATGCCAGACGTGCACCGCGGCCTTCCGCTCCTCCTGCTCGCCCTCGCGATCCTCGCCGCCTGCGGCGGTGCAGAACAGCGCGATGCGAAGGTCGGCGGTTCCGCGCCGGTCACGGCGCCCGCGCCACCGGCGGGAGCCGAGCCGGTGCTGGTCGGCACGATGAACAGCGTCGAAGGCAAGCCCGTGGCGCTCGATGGCTACGTCGGCAAGGTCGTGCTCGTCGTCAATACGGCGTCCCGCTGCGGCTACACCTCACAGTACGGCGACCTCCAGAAGATCTACGAGCGCTACTCCGAGCAGGGCTTCGTGATCCTCGGCTTCCCCTCCAACGACTTCCAGCAAGAGTACGCCGACGACGGCGAGATCAAGTCGTTCTGCTCGACGACGTTCGGCGTCACCTTTCCGCTGTTCTCTCGCTCGTCGGTGATTGGCCCCTCTGCCAACCCGGTCTTCGCCGCCCTGGCTGGCGAGCCCGACGAGGTCGGCGCGCCGCCCGAATGGAACTTCACGAAGTACCTGCTCGACCGCGACGGATTGCCCGTAGCGCGCTGGCCCTCGAACATGGATCCCGCGGCGCCCACCGTGACGAACACCATCGAGGCGCTGCTGGCACAGCCGGCGTAGGTCTGGGGAAACGCCGCCAGCGGCGATGCCTGCGCAGGCTGTGCCGTCCTGATCCCATGACGCTGTGACCCCGAGACGGCCACGCAGCCACCGGGCACGGGCGTGCGCTGGGTCCCCGTCAGGTGACTCGCCCGCTGGGGCCGCAGGCTCGGCGAGTTCGTGCTGCCGCACTGAGCACCACTACGCTGCCTGCATGACCGCGAGCAGGCCAACGGCGGACTGGGCGACCCTCGCGGAGCTCGAGCGCGACCCCCACCCCACGCTCGCGCGTCTGCGTGCGAGCGGCCCCGTCGTCTGGGTCCCGGTCCTCAACGGCTGGGTCGTCACGACGCGTGCGGAGAACCTCGCCGCCATGCGCGACGACGTGGGGCTGACCGTGGACGACCCGCGCTTCACGACGGGACGGATCACCGGGCCGAGCATGCTGTCGACCGACGGTCCCGAGCACGAGCGGCATCGCGCGCCGTTTGCACGGCCATTCCGGCTCGATGCGATCCGCGAGCGCTTTACTGACGCGGCGGCACAGGAGGTCGCGCGTCTGATCGACGCGTTCGCCGCCGACGGTGAGGCCGAGCTGCGCACGCAGCTGGCGGGGCCGCTCGCGGCGCGCATGATGATCCTCGCACTCGGGCTCGACATCGCAGCCGAGGACGACATCCTCGGGTGGTATGCGCGGATCGTCGAGGCGGTGCAGCAGCTGAGCGCGGGTGCGGATGAGCCGCAGGACGGACGGGACGCCTATGCCGCCTTCGCCGACGCGGTACGCATCGCGCTCGACAGCGCCGAGGACGGCTCATCACTCCTCGCCGCGGCGCTCGGTGACGCATCGATGCTGACGCGCGATGAGCTCACGTCGAACGCCGCCGTGCTCCTGTTCGGCGGCATCGAGACGACCGAGGGCATGATCGCCAATCTCCTCCACCACCTCCTGACGACCGAATCGCTTGTGGAGGTCGCCGCCGATCCCGCACTGCTCGACGGGGCGATCGAGGAGTCGCTGCGGATGGAGCCCGCCGCGGCGGTACTCGATCGCTATGCGACCGCCGACCTGGAGTTGGCAGGCGTCACGATCCCGCGCGGTGACCTGGTGATCCTGTCGATGGCGTCCGCGAATCGCGACGAGGCGATCTTCGCCGATCCGGATCGCTTCGATCCGCGCCGCGAGAACGCGAGACTCCACACGACGTTCGCCACCGGCCCGCATGTCTGCCTTGGCATGCACCTCGCACGCATCGAGACGCGCGCCGCGGTACTCGGCATCGCCCGCGCCCTGCCGGGGCTACGCGCGGACCCCGAGCGGCCGAGTGCACCGCGGGGCCTGGTCTTCCGCAAGCCGCCCGCAGTCTGGGCTTATTGGTGACCAGAGGGGTCTGGCCCCGTTGTCCTAACAAAGGGGCCAGAACCCTCTGTGTAACCCACCCGGCGTGACTAGCGCCTGCGGAGAGAGCGGACGAGGCGCGGCAGCAGGCCGGCCTCGGAGCGCATGCGCGTGAGATCGTTAATCCGAGCTGCGTAGCGCAGCTGCGTGTTGTGGTGGGAGTAATGCATGGCGGGCCTTTGCGGAGACGGTTGGGGGAGTTTCGATTGCCTCTCCCCCACTATGCCTTATTCGCGCGTCACAAAGTACCGGCCGGATAGATCGTCACCACACTGATGCAAAGCGGCGACAACTAGCATCAACACTAGAGATTTTTCCGTACCCAATCCGGACGCGGAACTGTCACGAAGTCGCAATGGGCCGGACACCGCCCAGCCGTCGGGGGGAGGAGCGCAGTAGGGATGAAGGTCCGGGGCGCAGGAGCCAGCGCATCGTCCGTCGCCACACCCCTGGCGCGGCGGCACCCTGCGCAGTCGCGCAGAGCTGCTCCGTGACGCCCCACAGAGGAGGCGGCGAAGGCGCCCGCGGGCACCCCCCTCGGGTGGCGCTGCGGACCGACGGATGGGAGCGGCTGGATTCGAACCAGCGTAGGCAGAGCCAACGGGTTTACAGCCCGTCCCCATTAACCGCTCGGGCACGCTCCCAACGTCCCTTGCGGGACGGGCGGCATCCTACCTCACCTGACGCGTCCGGCGACGCGCCAGGTGAGGTGCGGATCCCTCCCCCGCGAATCAGCCCACGCAGTCGCGCAGGGCCTGCGCCTCGGGCAGCGACTCGAGGCGCTTGAGCGTGGTGTTCTCGATCTGGCGAATCCGCTCGCGCGTGACGCCGAAGATCTGGCCGACCTCCTCCAGCGTGCGCGGCTTCTCGCCGTTCAAGCCGAAGCGCAGCTCGATGACCTCGCGCTCGCGCCGGGGCAGCGAGTTGAGCGCGCGCTCGACGTCCTCGCGACGCAGCGTCGTCGTCGCGATGTGAAACGGCGACGGAGCGAACTCGTCCTCCACGAAATCCCCGAACGAGGAATCGCCCTCCTCGCCGATCGGCTTCTCGAGCGAGATTGGCATCTGCGACATCTTGAGAATGTCACGCACCTCATCCGCCGTCATATCGACCTGCTCAGCGATCTCCTCGACCGACGGCTCGCGCCCGAGGCGCTGGACGAGCTGACGCTCGGTGTGGACGACCTTGTTGAGCTTCTCGACCATGTGCACCGGGATGCGGATCGTGCGCGCCTTGTCCGCGATCGCGCGGGTGACGGCCTGGCGGATCCACCACGTCGCGTACGTCGAGAACTTGAACCCCTTGCGGTAGTCGAACTTCTCGACGGCACGGATCAGGCCCAGCGATCCCTCCTGGATCAGGTCGAGGAACGTCAGCCCACGACCGAGGTAGCCCTTGGCGATCGATACGACGAGACGCAGGTTGGCCTCGATCATCTGGCGCTTGGCGCGCATGTCGCCCTTCTCGATGCGCTTGGCCAGATCGATCTCCTGACTCGCGCTGAGCAGCGGCACGCGGCCGATCTCCCGCAGGTAGAGGCGCAGCGAGTCGAGGCTCGGCTCGACGGTCAGGTCGATCTCGAGCTTCTCACCCTCGACCGCCTTCTCGGCGATGCGGCCCTCGGACTC
>JBIIFR010000241.1:0-3260 GCA_044237215.1 Gaiellales bacterium | reverse complement strand
GCAGCGTGGCCCGGGCCGCTGCCGCATCGCCGGCCGCGGCCTGCGCGGCCGCGAGGCGCAGGTCGGCCGCGGTGCTGGGGTCGGCGGTCCGCCGCTGCGCCGCCCAGACGACCCGCTGCTGCAGGTCCTCCGGTAGGCCGGCGACGGGCGGCAGCGCAATCGCAGGCCGACCGGTCAGCGCCTCCGAGGTCGTCGGCTTGGCGGCCACCGCGTCCGCGCCGCCCTCCGGCTCGCGGCTCGCCAGCGCGGCCAGCGCCACGACGATCCCGGCCACCACGATCGCACCGATGACGAGCGCGAGGATACGCGACCGTGGCACTCCGCCGCCCGCTGTCGAATCCGCTGCCACGAACGCAGGCTATCAGCGGGATCACGGCGGAATCGCCGCCGCGGGAATAGCAGCGTCCCGTATCACGTTTTCCGAATACCGCTTGCGGCTTGGCATAAGAAACCGCTATACAATGGCGTGCGCCGCACGGACGGCCGATACGAAGGTGATTAGACGATGACGACGTACCGCGAACTGCTCGCCCAGGTCAAGGAGGAGATCTCCGAGATCGACGCACGCCAGCTGGCCGACGAGCTCGCCACCGCGCAGCCCCCGCTCCTGATCGACGTGCGCGAGCCCGACGAGTACGAGCAGGGCGCAATCCTGGAGGCCGTGCATATCCCGCGCGGCTTCCTCGAGTCCCGCATCGAGGCCACAGCGCCCGACAAGGGGCAGCGCATCGTCCTGTCCTGCGCCTCCGGTGCCCGCTCCGCATTCGGCGCGAAGGCGCTGGCCGAGCTCGGTTACGCCGATGTCGTGTCGCTGGCCGGCGGCTTCTCCGGCTGGAAGCAGGCGGGCCACCCGTGGGCCGAGCCGAAGGTGCTCGACGCGGAGCGTCGCCGCCGTTACAGCCGCCACCTCGTGATCCCCGAGGTCGGCGAGGCCGGCCAGCTCAAGCTGCTCGGCGCCAAGGTCCTGATGATCGGCGCCGGCGGACTCGGCTCGCCCTCGTCCCTCTACCTCGCCGCTGCCGGCGTCGGCACGATCGGCATCATCGACGACGACGTCGTCGACGCCTCGAACCTCCAGCGCCAGGTCATCCACAACACGGAGCGGATCGGCATGCCGAAGGCCGAGTCGGCTCAGCTCACGTTGACTGCGCTCAACCCGGACGTCGAGGTCGTGCAGTACCGCGAGCGCCTCTCGAGCCAGAACATCGACCGCATCCTCGAGGGCTACGACGTGGTCGTTGACGGCACCGACAACTTCCCCACGCGCTATCTCCTCAACGACGCCAGCATCAAGCACGGCATTCCCGTCGTGCACGCCTCGATCTTCCGCTTCGAGGGCCAGCTGACGGTCTTCAAGCCGCAGGCCGGCCCGTGCTACCGCTGCCTCTTCCCCGAGCCCCCGCCGGCCGAGCTCGCCCCGAGCTGCGCCGAGGGCGGCGTGCTCGGCGTGCTGCCCGGCATCATGGGCACCCTGCAGGCGACCGAGGCGCTGAAGCTGCTGCTCGACATCGGCGACCCGTTGGTCGGTCGGCTGCTCCTGGTCGACGCGCTGGACATGTCCTTCCACGAGGTCCAGCTGCGGCGCGACCCGAACTGCGCGGTCTGCGGCGAGCACGCCGGCCCGATCGAGTACATCGACTACGACGAGTTCTGCGCGGGCGGATCCCACGCAGCCGCCCACTAGGAGCCTCCCGTGCCCATCGCCATCCGCATGCCCCCCATCCTCCGCCCGCAGGTCGGCGGCGCACGCCAGGTCGAGGTGACCGGCGCGACGCTCGGCGAGGCCTTCGATGACCTCTTCGCCCAGTTCCCCGGCGTCAAGGAGCAGATCGTCGACGGCGCGGGCCAGATCAACCGCTTCGTCAACGTCTACGTGCAGAACGAGGACGTCCGCCTCGGCGACGGGCTCGCGACGCCCGTGCCGGACGGCAGCACCGTGATCGTGCTGCCCGCGATGGCCGGCGGCGCCCGCTGATGAGTCGCGGCTCCACCACCCGCCCTGCCGTCCGCGGCGGCGGTGACGTCCTCAGCGCGATCGGCAATACGCCGCTCGTCGAGCTGCCGCACCTGCGCCCCGAGGGCGGTGCGCGCATCTGGTCGAAGCTCGAGATGCTCAATCCCTCCGGCTCCATCAAGGACCGCGTCGCGCTGAGCCTGATCGAGTCGGCAGAGGCGCAGGGCCTGCTGTCCCCCGGCCAGACGATCATCGAGCCGACGAGCGGCAACACGGGCATCGCGCTGGCGATGATCTGCGCGGTCAAGGGCTACCGCTTCCGCGCGGTCATGCCCGAGTCCGCCACCACCGAGCGCGTCGAGCAGATCTCGATGTACGGCGCCGAGATCGTCTTCTCGCCCGGCGAGCTCGGCTCGAACGGCGGCGTCGCGTTGGCCCGCGAGCTGGCCGCCGCCGACCCCAGCCTCTACATGCCGTTCCAGTACGCCAACGCCGAGAACCCGAACGCGCACTACCGCACCACGGGCCCCGAGATCATCGAGGCGCTCGACGGCAAGGTCGATGCCTTCGTGGCCGGCCTCGGTACCGGCGGCACGCTGATGGGCACCGGGCGCGCGCTGCGCGAGGCGAACCCCGACGTGCAGATCATCGCGGCCGAGCCGCTGCAGGGCGAGGCCGTGATGGGCCTGCGCTCGCTGGAGGATGGCTACACGCCGGAGATCCTGGATATCACCCAGTTGGATCGCAAGATGCTGGTCACCAACCTCGAGTCGGTGATGGCGATGCGCGATCTCCTCACCCACGAGGGGATCTGGGTCGGCGTCTCGTGCGGCGCGGCGATGCACGTCGCGCGCCAGGTCGCCAGCCAGATGGGGCCGGATCAAAACGTGGTCACCGTCTTCGCCGACGGCGGCGCCCGCTACGCGTCCGCCAATCTGTTCACCGAGCAGGACGAGGCCGTCCTCGAGGAGACGCTGGAGACCAGGCTCTGGTGGTAGGCGACGGCCCGCTGATCCTCCCGCGGGCGCTGCAGGAGCAGGTCATCGCCCACGCGCGCGCCGGGCTACCCAACGAGGCCTGCGGCATCCTCGCCGGCCGGAACGGCCACGCCGAGCATTTCTTCCCCGCCGTGAACGGCGAGCCCAGTCCGTTCTTCTACAACATCGACGCGGCGGACCTGCACCGAATCCTGTTTCAGGAGATCGCCGCTCTCTATCCCGACGACGACCCCGAGGACTGCATCGCCGCGATTTACCACAGCCACGTCTCCAGCCCGGCCTTCCCGTCGCGCAGCGACGTGGATATC
>JBIIFR010000240.1:0-3287 GCA_044237215.1 Gaiellales bacterium | reverse complement strand
ACCTCGCCGTTGACCAGCACGACGCCTTCGGCCAAGAGCGCCTTGGCGTCACCGCCCGTATCGACGAGGCCGGCGAACTTCATCAGCTGCCCGAGGTCGATGCCCCCGGCGCGCACCTCGACGTCGCGCACGCGCTAGGCCGACGCGCAGGTGGAGCAGCCGCCGGCGGAGGCGGTGGTGCCCTCGCCCTCCTCCTCGCCTTCCTTGAGCTGGAAGGAGGTGCCGCAGCCGCAGCCGGAGACGGTGTTCGGATTCGTGATCGAGAAGCCGGTGCCGTTGAGGCCGTCGACGAAGTCGATGTCGGCGCCGACCAGGTACGGCATGGAGAACGGATCGACGAGGACCTTGACGCCGTGCGCCTCAATCACCTCATCGCCATCCTGGGGGCCGGTGTCGAAGCCGAGCGCGTACTGGAAGCCCGAGCAGCCACCGCCCTGCACGGCAACGCGCAGCGCGGACAGCTCGGCGTCGTCCTCGGCGGCGAGGAACTCGCGCACCTTGTCGGCGGCCTTCTCGGTGATAGTGATCTGCAGTTGCGTGCTCATCGCGTGCCTCGAAGCGTATCGGATGCGGGAGCCGAGGAGGATCCCTGCACCGGTGACAACGCGGATCCGTCACGCGGCATTCCCATGGACGGCTTGTGACACCTCCTCGGGCGCCTGTCGATGCCGCGCGATCCGTTGTGGGGAGCGGGTTTGCGGCATTCGGCACACACTCCGAGGGCAGAGGTTTGTAGCGTGCCGGGAGACCCTGCTACGGTAGCCCGAGCCGTAGGCATGGGGCGACGGCTGAACCTACTGGGGAGCGCGTGCTCGGAGACTGGGCCTCCTATCTCGTCTACCTGCTGTTCTCGGCTGCTATCGCCGGGTCGCTCCTGGCGGGGTCGCTGCTGTGGTCGCGCTTCTTCCACCGCAAGCTGCGCCCCGGCCGCCAGAAGACACGCGTCTTCGAGTCCGGTGTCTCGCCCGGCGAGTTCACGCCCTCGAATTTCTCGGTCAACTACTACCTGACCGCGATGCTCTTCATCATCTTCGATATCGAAATCGTGTTCCTCTACCCGATCGCCGTGAACCTCGACATGCTCGGACTCTTCGGGCTCATCGAGCTCTTCGTGTTCGTCGGAATTCTCGCGGTCGGCTACATCTACATCTGGCGGAAGGGAGCGCTCGAATGGCACTGAGGCCCGACGAGCCGCACGACCGCCCGGTCGTCGTGCCCGCATCCCTGGCCGCTCCGAGCGGCGCCGTCGTGATCCCGCCCGCGCAGGTGCGCCGCTCGCTGCGCTCGACCGATCTCGAGCAGGTCGTCATGACGACGTCGCTCGAGAAGGTCTTCAAGATGGCCACCGCCAACTCGATGTGGCCGTTCGGCTTCGGTCTCGCCTGCTGCGCGATGGAGATGATCGCGATGATCTCCTCGGCTCGCTACGACGTCGCCCGCTTCGGCTCCGAGGTGGTGCGCGCCACGCCGCGCCAGTCCGACCTGATGATCGTGTCGGGACGCGTCGCGCACAAGATGGCCGAGCCGATCCGCCAGCTGTACGAGCAGATGCTCGAGCCGAAGTACGTGATGGCGATGGGCGCCTGCTCCTCGACGGGCGGCATGTTCTCGAACTACTCGGTGCTCCAGGGCGTCGACAAGATCGTCCCGGTCGACGTCTACGTGCCCGGCTGCCCGCCGCGGCCCGAGGCCGTGATGGAGGGCCTGATGGTCCTGCAGGAGCGGATCAAGTCGGGCATCCCCTCGGCCTCGCAGCAGCAGGAGTCGCAGTCGTGAACGACCTGCTGCAGATCAGCGGTCCCACCTGGGGCGAGCCGGACACCGCGGCGGCCGATCGCATCGAGGCCGCGCTCGGTGCCGACGCGATCGAGCGCCGTGTCGAGCACCGCGGCGAGCTCACGCTCGACCTGCCGCTCGACCGCTACATCGAGGTCTGCACCCACCTCCGCGATCACGAGGGCTACGACCTCCTGTCCGACGTGACGGTGGTCGACTACCTCGGCTACGCCGGCGAGGTCGCGGGCTACTGGGGCGGCGACGGGCGCGATATCAACCGCGACTCGCACTCCGGCAAGCGCGCCATCCCCGAGCCCGCCGGTCCCAAGCGCTTCGGCGTCTCGGCCACCTTCGCCAAGGTCATGACCGTCACGGACGGCAACCATCGCCGCCTGCGCGTGCGCGTCTGGGTCGAGGACGGCGAGTCCGTCCCGAGCCTCGTGCCGGTCTATCCGTCGGCCGACTTCCACGAGCGCGAGGCGTTCGACATGCTCGGCATCGACTTCGCCGGGCACCCGAACCTGCGCCGGATCCTGATGCCCGACGACTGGGGCGGACACCCCCAGCGCAAGGACTATCCCATCGGCGGCGAGCCCGTCCAGTTCTCGGACGAGGTCTGACGTGGCGGCGACCGAAGAACCCCGCGTCTGGCCGCAGATGGACGTGCTCCAGCCGACGCCGTCCGAGCTGTGGCCGTCGTCGGATAACCCCGACCTGCTCGAGATCAATCTCGGCCCGAACCACCCGTCGACGCACGGCGTGCTCCGCGTGGTCACGACGCTCGACGGCGAGGTCGTGGTTGGTCTGAAGTGCGAGGTCGGCTACGTCCACACCGGCATCGAGAAGAACATCGAGCAGAAGACGTACTGGAAGGCGATTCCGTACGTGCCACGGATGGACTACCTGTCCTTCTTCAGCGGCGAGACCGCCTTCTGCATGGCCACCGAGAAGGCGCTCGAGCTCGAGGTGCCGCGCCGTGCCGAGTGGATCCGCGTGCTCTTCCAGGAACTGGCGCGCGTGCACTCGCATCTCGTCTTCCTCGGCACGGGCTCCGTCGACCTCGGCGGCATCGCCCTGCTCTTCTACTGCTTCCGTGCGCGTGACGAGGTGCTCGACCTGTTCGAGATGGCCTGCGGCGCGCGCATGCACCCGCGCTACTGCCAGGTCGGCGGCGTCGCCGAGGATCTGCCGAAGGGCTTCGACCGCCGCTGCCGCGAGGTCATCGCGTTCATGCGCGACCAGTTCGATCAGTACGACGAGCTGATCGGGGCCAACCCGATCTGGCTGCAGCGCACCAAGGGCATCGGCATCCTGACGCCGGAGTTCGCGATCAAGATGGGCATGACGGGTCCGAACCTGCGCGCCTCGGGCGTGCCGTACGACCTGCGCTCCGCGAACGGCGGCTACGGCGCCTACCGCGAGCTTGGCTACACACCGGTCGTCGAGCAGGGCGGCGACGTGCACGCCCGCTTCCGCGTCCGCATCGAGGAGATGCGCGCATCGATCGACCT
>JBIIFR010000239.1:0-3291 GCA_044237215.1 Gaiellales bacterium | reverse complement strand
CCCTCCTTGATGGTGATCTCGAGCTCTGCCCCGCCCGAGCGTGCGGCGAGCATCTTGACGTCGGCCGGCTGCGTGCGCCCGTCGTCGAGGTAGACGCCCTGCGTGAGCTTGCGGAGTGCGGCGGAGCCGGGCAGTCCGCGGACGATCGCGCGGTACGTCTTCTTCACACCGTGCCGGGGATGCCCCAACCGGTGTGCGAGATCGCCGTCGTTCATCAGCAGGAGGAGGCCGCTCGTCATCGCGTCGAGGCGCCCGACCGGTACGACGCGCTCCACCACGTCGATCAGGTCGACCACCTTCGGCCGTCCCTCGGGGTCGCTCATCGTGGTGACGTAGCCCACGGGCTTGTTCAGCATCAGATAGACCATCCGCTCGACTGCCACCGGGCTGCCGTCGACGGCCACGGTCGCGCCGGCCGGCACCTGGGAGCCGGGCTGGCCGACGACGCCGTCGATGGTGACGCGCCCCTCGGCGATCAGCGCATCGGCTCCGCGTCGCGAGGCGACGCCGCTCTGGGCGAGGAACTTGTTGAGTCGAACGGTGCTCGCCGGAGAATCAGCCACGAGCCGAAGTGTCTCAGGCCGGCGGCTCGGGTGCGGCGTCGGGCTCGTCAGCGGCGGCGAGTGGCTCGCTCGCGACCGGGGCCGCGACCGCTTCGCCACCCGTAACCGCACTGGGATCCTCGATCGCGACGGCCTGCGTGGCCGCCATCGCCTGGAGCCGATCGCGCACCTCGGCCGCGTCGGGCAGATCGTCGCCCAACTCCTCGAGCAGCGGCAGTGAGTGGCGCCCCTCCTCCAGCCCGAAGACGCGGTCGAAGCGCAGCGTCGTGCGGTACAGGATCGGGTTGCCGGGCCGGTCAGAGCGCCCCGCCTCCTCGATCAGGCCGCGCTCGAGCAGGCTCTTGATCGGGTTGTCTGCGGCGACGCCACGGATGCGGGAGATCTCCGGCCGGCTAACGGGACCGGCGTAGGCAACGACGGCCAGCGTCTCGAGTGCCGCGCGCGACAGCGGCCGCTGCGACAGCTGGTCGAGCAGACGGGCACAGGCCAGCGCGGTCTCGTCGGCCGCGCGCAGCGCCCAGCCTCCGGCCACGCGCTCCAGCACGACGCCGGAGGCTCCCTCGGCGTGGCGCTGACCGACGAGCTGCAGCGCCTCCTCGACGTCGGGCTCGGACAGTTGGGCGGCCGCGGCGAGCGCGCGCTCGTCGAGTGGCTCCGAGGTGATGAACAGCAGCGCCTCGACGACGCGGGCGTTGCCGGCCTGGCGCGGCTCGGCGCTCATGCGGCGTCGGACACCGCGGCGAGCTGGCGCGTGGCGAGCCGCATCCGGATCGGCGCGAACGGCGCGTCCTGTTCCGCGACTACCTCGCCGCCGCGGATCAGATCGAGCACGGCCCAGAAGGCCGCAGCCTGCTCGGACCGGCCGAGACCCTCAACGGCCTCATCGAACGAGCAGGACCCCGTGGCGCGTACCGCGCGACGGACGTGGTCGAGCAGGCGGGCCAGCGGAATGCGGCGGCGCAGCACGTGGATCGGCTCAGCCGCCTCCTCGGTCCGCGTGATGGCCAGACGCAGCGCCGCGACCAGCTGGTCGGGATCGCCGCTACCGGCCTCCGCTTCGAGCGCCGGGCGCGGCGGACGCAGCGCCGGCGGGCCGTCGCGGAAGACGCGGCGCCCAACCTGCTCGAGACGATCGCCGAGCCACTGCGCCGCCGCCTGGGCGCGCGCGTACTCCGCGAGTCGCGCCGCCAGCTCCTCGGCGGCCTCCTGCGCATCGGGCATGTCGTCGACCTCGTCGGGCGTCAGCAGCAGCCGGATCTTCAGCTCGAGCAGCGCGGCGACGAGCACGAGGAACTCGCTCGCGCTCTCGAGGTCAATCTCGCCATCCTCCTCGATCTGCGCGAGATAGCGCAGGCAGACGTCGGCGACGGGAACCTCACCGAGATCGACGACGTCGCGGAGGACGAGCGCGAGCAGGAGGTCGAACGGGCCGGCGAACGGCTCGAGGTCGAGATCCAGCTGGAGGGCAGAGGTGGCCATCGGAACTCAGGCTAGTACCGGTGTCGGACGCTCCCCGGCCCCGCTTGCGGAGCCCTGCCCTCCAGCTGGATCTCGACCTCGAGCCGTTCTGCATGGCCTGCTGGATCCCCGCCAGGATCCGGATCCATGTCCGGGGGCGACACCAGAGGCATCAGCGGCGATTGCCTACGCAACCACGTGGGGATCCGGATCCACTCCGACGTCGACGGCCACCAGCACGGTGGAACTCAGAATCCCGCCAGGATCCGGATCCATGTCCGGAGGCGACACCAGAGGCATCAGCGGCGATGACCTACGCAACCACGTGGGGATCCGGATCCACTCCGACGTCGACGGTCACCAGCACGGTGGAACTCGGAATCCCGCCAGGCTCCGGACATGGAGCCGGATCCTTTACGCGACCGACACCGACCCCACCGTCGCCTGGATCTCGGCGAACAGCGCCTGATCCGGACGCACGCGGAACGCGGGCCCGAGCCGCAACCGCCGGCTGCCCGCTGACGTGCGGATGTCGACCACGACGGGATGGTCGCCGTGGAACTCCTCGCAGATGCGCCGTAGGCGCTCGATGGCGTCGGCGGGCGCCGTGCGGGCATCGACCTCGATGCGGACGATGCCGACGACCGGCACGGCGTCGAATGGCATGACCTCGAAGGCGACGAGCTTCGTTTCGCCGCCACCGCGCTGATCGACACGGCCCTTGACGATGATGATCTTGTCCTGGTCGAGGTGCATGCGCGAGGCGATGAAGGCCTTCGAGAAGACGACGACCTCAACGACGCCGGTGGTGTCCTCCAGCTGGACGAAGGCCATCGGGTCGCCCTTCTTGGTCATCGTCTGGCGCACCGAGGAGACGAGGCCGCCGATGGTCACCGTCTCCCCTTCCTTGCGGTTGCCGAGGTCGCGGATCGGCACGTCGACCTTGCGCGTGAGCTGGTCGGCGATGTCCGTCAGCGGGTGGCTGGAGACGTAGATGCCGAGCGTCTCGCGCTCACCGGCCAGCAGCTCCTTCTTGTCGAACTCGCCGGCCGGCACGGGCGGGTGCGAGCCGCCACCGCCGCCGCCGACCGAGGCATCGTCGAGGCCCTCGAAGAGGTTGGTCTGCCCGGCGTGGCGATCGGCCTGCGCCTTGCGACCCGACTGCACGGCCTGATCAAGCACGAGCAGCATGCCGCGGCGCGAATCACCCGTGGTGTCCAGCGCACCGGCGCGGATCAGGCTCTCGAGCACGCGGCTGGAGACGTGCTGG
>JBIIFR010000238.1:0-3296 GCA_044237215.1 Gaiellales bacterium | reverse complement strand
TCGCAGCAGCGAGGTTGGCCGTGCCGGCGACCGTCACGGCGAGCGCCTCGGCGAGGGCGTCGCCGGGCAGGAGCCAGGGCCGGTCGACCGGGCCGAGCGTGCCCGCTGCGGCCACGACCAGCGTCGGAGCGCCAAAGCGGGAGATCGCGGCCTCCGCACCGGCGGCGACCGCCGACTGGTCGCGGACGTCCGCCACGGCGATCTGCACACGGTCGGGCGCAAGGGCGGCGAGGGCTTCGAGGTCGGCGGCGGTGCGGGCCAGCGCGCCGACCGCGAAGCCGCGCCCGAGGGCGCGCTCGGCGATCGCACGGCCGATGCCGCGCGAGGCGCCGGTCAGGATCAGGAGGGGGGTCATGACCGATACATCGCAGCGCCAACCGCTGCGGCCGCAGCCGGTGGGATACCCTGCCGTGCATGTCGACTCCGCTCGGCGCAGCCCGTCACCTGCACGCGGACGGCCACTGCCCCACGCTGCTCCTCAGCGCGCACCAGACGCCGTTCGGCACGCGCTCGCTGCTGGCCATCGCGCCCGACGCGACGATCCAGCTGGAGACCGGCGCGGGCCTGCCCGCGATCCCGCCGCGGCTCGTCCACGAGGCGCACGGCACCGGCATCTGGATCGGTGCGATCGCCTACGACGCCGGCCTCGACCTGCTCGGCATCGCCGGACGCCACCCGGCCCGCGACCCGGCCCTGCTCGCCCACTACCACCGCACGTACGCCGAGCACGACGCCGCCACCGATCGCTGGGAGGTGCACGGTCCGGACGGCCCGACGCGCAGCGTCCTGGCCGCCGCAATCGCCGCCGCCGACCCGGCGGCCGCACCCGCCGAGCTCGCCGAGCGGACCGCCACCTCGGGCCTGTCGCGCGGGCAGTACGCCGAACGCGCCCGCGACGTCCAGCGCCTGATCAGCGCCGGCGAGGCCTTCGAGATCAACCTCACGCACGTCGTGCGCGTCCCGTGGCAAGCCAGCGGCTGGGACCTCTTCGAGCGCCTCGTGGCCGTCGCGCCCGCCGACCACGCCGCGTACCTGGCCGGGGATGGCGTGGAGATCGCGAGCGTCTCTCCCGAGGCCTTCCTCCACATCGCCGACGGTCGGGTGGTGACGCGGCCGATCAAAGGCACCCGCCGCCGCGGCGCCGATCCCGCAGAGGACGACGCGCTGGCCGCCGAGCTGATCGCCTCCGCGAAGGACCGCGCCGAGAACGTCATGATCGTGGATCTCCTCCGCAACGACCTGACCGCCACGGCCGAGCCCGGCTCCGTGCGCGTCACCGCACTCTGCGAGCTCGAGCGCACCGAGAACGTCATGCACCTCGTCAGCGCCGTCGAGGCGATCGTCCGGGAGGACGTGCGCCTGCCCGACGTGCTGGTCTCGTGCTTCCCGGGCGGATCGATCACCGGCGCGCCGAAACGCCGCGCGATGGAGCTGATCGACCGGCTCGAGGCCGATGCTCGCGGGTTCTACTGCGGCACCGTCTTCGCCTACGAGCCGGCGCGGCGTGCCCTGACGGCGAGCATCGCGATCCGCACCGCGACCGTCGCCGACGGTGAGGCCCGTTACGGCGCCGGCGGCGCGATCACGCTGCTGTCCGACCCGGAGGAGGAGGCCGAGGAGACGCTCGTCAAGGCTCGGCCGTTTCTCACCGCCACCCACTCGACGCTGGCCGGGTGGGAATCGTGATTCCGATCTTCGAGACCGTGCTCGTGGACGACGGCCGCATTCGGCTGCGAGCACGCCACCTGGAGCGGCTGGCGCGCTGCGGCGCGTCGCCCGCACAGGTCGCCGCCGTCGACGCGTGCTTCGCGGACGCGCTGCTCCTGACGGACCCGCCGTTTCTCCTGCGCGTCGACGTCGACGACGAGGGTGTGCGCCCCTCGACGCGACCGCCGCGACCCGCGACGCCCGTGGAGCTGATGATCGACCGCTCCTACGATCCCGCCCGCGAGGAGCGGCTGCTGAAGACGGCCGACCGCGCCTGGGCCGACGCGGCCGAGGCGGCGGCGGGCGGCGAGGCCCTGCTGGTTTCGACGACAGGGCTGATCGGCGAGACGACCCGCGCCAGCGTGCTCCTGCACGCCGCAGACGGCGGCTTCGCCATGCCGGACCTGCGCGGCATCCTGCCGGGCGTGACGCGCGCGTGGGCGCTCGAGCAGACCGACGCCACCGAGCGTGACGTCCAGCTCGACGAGCTGCGCAGCGCGCACGGTGCGGCGCTCCTGACGGCGGGGCGCGGTGTGGTCCCGATCGCCGCCGTGGAGGGCATCGCGCTCGCCCGCTCCGCGGCGCTCGACGAGCTCGCCTGCTCGTGGCGGGAGCTGCCGTGATCATCATCCTTGACAACCGCGACTCGTTCGTCCTCAACATCCAGCACCGCCTCGCCGAGTTGGGTGTGGACGCGAAGGTCATGCCGTCGCACAGCACGCGCCTCGACGAGCTCGAGGCGCTGGAGCCGACCGGCCTGATCGTCTCGCCTGGACCGCAGGGCCCGGATGAGGCCGGCATCTCGACCGCGGCGATCCGCACCTTCGGCCGCGCGATTCCCGTGCTCGGCATCTGCCTCGGGCACCAGTGCATCGCCGTCGCCTTCGGCGTGTCCGTCGGTCCGAACGCGAACGCCATGCACGGCCGCGCCTCGCAGGTCGAGCACGACGCGACCGGCCTCTTGGCCGGCCTTCCCTCGCCGTTCGACGCCGGGCGCTACCACGCTCTCGCGGCGGATGAACCCGCGCCCGACAGCAAGCTGGTCGTCTCCGCGCGCCTGCCCGACGGGCTAGTGATGGGGCTCCGCCACCGCACCCTGCCGATCGAGGGGGTCCAGTTTCACCCCGAGAGCGTCCTCACGCCGCAGGGCTTCCGCATCCTCGCGAATCTGGCCCGCCAAGCCGGCCACGTGATCGACGACGCGCAGGTCGAGGCGCTCATCGCCGATGCCACGCGCCTCATCTGACGGCTCAGGGGCCGCAGCGGCCGTTTTCGTGCAGATCTGGATCCGGATCCAGATTTACCGTTTTCGTGCAGATCTGGATCCGGATCCAGATTTGCCGTTTTCGTGCAGATCTGGATCCGGATCCAGATTTGCCGTCGTCGTGCAGAGCCCCGGGTTCAGGCCTTGGCGATCGCGAGGAGCGTCAGCAGCTCGTACACGACGTTGGCCGCCATCAGCGCGGTGTGCTGGCCCGGGCTGTCGTACTGCGGGGCGACCTCGACGACGTCGGCGCCGACCAGGTTGACGCCGCGCAGCGCACGCACCAGATCGAGCGCCTGCTCGCCGGTCGGGCCGCCGATCTC
Source organism: Gaiellales bacterium (assembly GCA_044237215.1). Taxonomy (GTDB): domain Bacteria; phylum Actinomycetota; class Thermoleophilia; order Gaiellales; family F1-60-MAGs149; genus F1-60-MAGs149. Next base: position 2 of record JBIIFR010000238.1, on the reverse strand, counting down.
CG
>JBIIFR010000237.1:0-3311 GCA_044237215.1 Gaiellales bacterium | reverse complement strand
AGCCGAGCAGCGACGCGACGGCGAAGTCGACGTCCTTGGGCATGACCGCGATCTGCGAGTGATGGACGAGCACTTGGTCGGCGAACGAGCCGACGTTCATCATCTGCGCGACGGGCGCGCCCGCGGCGTCCTTGATCGGCTGGCGCGTCGAGAGCGGCAGCGTGGTCTCGCACATCACGCGGTCGCCACGGGAGCAGTAGAAGCACTGGCCACAGGCGCGGATCAGCGTGACGACAACGTGGTCGCCGATCTGGACGCCGGGCGTCTCGGGGCCGACGGCGCTGACGATGCCAGCGGCCTCATGGCCGTAGAGCGCGGGCAGGTCCCCGCCCCAGCCGCCGTCCATGTAGGTGATGTCGGAGTGGCAGATGGCGCAGGCCTTGACGTCGACGACGAGTTCGCCCGCCTGGGGCGCCTCGAGCGTCAGCTCCTCGATCACCAGCGGTTCATTGAATGCGCGGCAGACGGCAGCCTTCATGTGATCACCTTCAACTCGTTCGTGTACGACGTCGTCGGCGGGCGAACCCGCGCGCCGTAGGGAGCCTACCTGTAGTTCCTGAGGAGGCTGGTCAGTCTCAGGATTGGTAGCCGGGGTGGACTCTAACGGCCGTTGCGTCAGGCCGATTAGGAGATGGAACCAATGCGAGTACGCTCGCCACCAAGACATACATGGATCCATTTCGACTCGATCAGACGTCTGGTATCTTCGCCTGATGGCAGGTCCAGCGATCCTTCGCAGTTCGTTCCTAGCCGGAGTCCTGTTCACTGCGCTCGCCGCTGCCGGACTACGGGTGCCGCAGAACGCCGGCGCAGCCGAGCGCGCGCTGCGCGGCACACGCCACTGGCCGACGAGAGAAGAGTGGCGCGCCCTCGATCGGACGGTCGGCGGCCGACTGATCCGCCCCGTGTCGCCCTGGGCTCGACTGTCGCCCAAGGCCCCCGTCCCAAAACGCCTGCGTAACCCGTTCTATCTCGAAGAGCATGCAGGGGCGACGCAGTCGACAGGAATGCACCGCGCCTGGAAATCCGTCCCGAGCGACTACGCCGTTGCCTGCGAGTCCGTCGACGACATCAAGGCCGCCGTCGACTTCGCCCGCACTCACGGCGTCCGAATCGCGGTTAAGGGCACCGGGCACGACTACTTCGGACGCTCCTGCGCGCCAGACTCGCTGCTGATCTGGACGCACCCGATGCGCGAGATCACCGTCCATCAAGCCTTCGTGCCTGCCGGCGCGCCGCGCGGCACAACGCCCGTGCACGCAGTCACGACCAGTGCCGGCAACCGCTGGCTGGAGGCCTACCGCGCCGCAACGGCTGCTGGTCGCTACATCCAAGGCGGCGGGTGCACCAGTGTCGGCGCCTGCGGCGGCTTTGCCCTCGGCGGCGGCTTCGGGTCGTACTCGAAGCGCTTTGGCTCGGGTGCCGCGGGCGTCCTCGAGATCGAGGTCGTCACCGCCGACGGCCGCATACGCACCGTGAACCGGTTCCAGGAGCCCGACCTGTTCTGGGCCCTCAAGGGTGGCGGCGGCGGCACGTTCGGCGTCGTCAGCCGCATGACGCTGCTCAGCCATCCGATCCCGCGCACCGACGGCTGGCTGTCCGGCCAGATCACAGCGCATTCCGACGCGGCCTACCAGGAACTGATCCAGCGGTATCTGGAGTTCGTCCCCGCCGCCATCAACAACCCCGATTGGGGCGAAGGCGTGATGTGGCGCAAAGGCGTCAACGAGATGGAACTGATGACGGCCTTCCTCGACCTTACGACCGCCGAGGCCGAAGCCGTGTGGGCGCCGCTACTCGATCCGTTGCGCGCGCGCCCCGCGGACTTCACCGTCGAGACATCCTTCACCACACAGCCGTTCCGCGACAAGTGGAACCCCGTCGGCAAGTCTGGTGCAGTCATGGATGATCGCCCCAACGCCCCTGATGGCTACTTCTGGTGGCGCGGCAACGGCGGGGAAGTCGGTGCGTACTGGGGAGGTTATGCGGGACGCGGAATCCCGCTCGCCTGCCTTTCCGGAGCCAAAGCCGAACGGCTCGCCAAGGCGATCTTCGCCGCCACGCGCACCAGCCTCGTGCTCTGGCAGACCAATAAGGCGCTCGCCGGCGAGCATCCTGAGGCGCTCCGCCGCGACCGTCAGACGAGCCTCAACCCGGCCGTGTTTCACAATGCCGCCTTCGTCACGGTTGGTGATTGGGTCCAGTACAAGTACCCGGGCGTGCAAGGACACGAGCCGGACGCCGCGCTCGCTCAGGCCCAAATGGACGGCGTCAACCGGGCGCTGCGCCTGATCACGGCGGCTACGTCCGGCGGCGGCTCCTACACCAACGAAGGCGACTTCTTCGAACGCGCCTGGAAGTCAGAATTCTGGGGCTCAAACTATGCGCGCTTGGCGCGCATCAAGAGCGAGTACGACCCGGACAACCTCTTCCGGGTTCATCACGGCGTTGGTAGCGACATGCCATCCCGCTTGGTCTGAGCATCCCGATCAGCGCGTCTGAATCCTCCGCCACGGCGACGAACGTCGCCTCCACCTCATGCATCGAGCACCGGCGGCTCAGACGCTGCCGTTCGTACGGGTCTTGATCGAGTGGCCTCCCGCGGTTGCGCGAGGTCAGCTGATTGGAACTTCACTGTTTCTCCACGTACTACGGCGTCGTCATCGCGCCATCGACCGTCAGCACGGCACCCGTCATGAACGGCGGCGCCTCACTAAGGACCCAGGCCGCAACGTCGGCGATCTCGGCCGGCTCACCAAAGCGTCCGACCGGCATGCGGTCGACAAAGCTCGCCGGGTCGCCGCCGGCGGCACGCACCGCATCGGAGATGTCATCCATCATCCGCGTGTTCGTCGGCCCCGGGCAGAGGCAGTTGACGCGGATGCCGGCGGCCGCGACCTCGAGGGCGATGCCCTGCGAGAGCCCGACGACCGCGTGCTTCGACGCGACGTAGGCCGACAGGCCGGGCACGCCGCGCACACCGGCCTGTGAGGCCGTGTTGAGGATCGCGCCCTCGCCCTGCGTGCGCATGATCGGCACGACGTGCTTGAGGCCGAGGAACGCGCCGCGCAGATTGACCGCCAGCACCTGATCGAACGTGTCGGTCGGATAATCCTCCACGCCTGCAATCGCACCCTCGATACCCGCGTTGTTGAAGAACGCGTCGATGCGCCCGTAACGCTCGATCGCCGCGGCGACGTACCGCTTCACGTCGTCCTCACTCGACACGTCGGCGGCACAGGCCGACGACGGGTGGCCAAGCCGCTGCGCGACGGCCTCGGCCGCCGCGAGGTCGCGATCGACAACGACCA
>JBIIFR010000236.1:0-3358 GCA_044237215.1 Gaiellales bacterium | reverse complement strand
GCGCCGAGGACGTCGCCTACGACCGTGCCGATCTGCCCGTGCTCATCGAGCTGAAGCCGTAGGACGCTGCGATGGCCGACCGCATTCTGATCGTTGAGGACGAGGTGAACATCGCTACGCCGACGAAGACGTACCTCGAACGCGATGGCTTCACGGTGACGCATGTCCTCAACGGCGAGGACGCCATGCGCGCCATGGAGCAGGACCCGCCGAACCTGGTGCTGCTCGACCTCAACCTGCCCGGCATCGACGGGCTTGAGGTCTGCCGCCGCATCCGCGCCACGTCACAGGTGCCGATCATCATGCTGACGGCTCGCGATGACGACATCGACAAGATCGTCGGGCTCGAGGTCGGCGCGGACGACTACGTCACCAAGCCCTTCAACGCCCGTGAGCTCGTGGCGCGCGTTAAGGCAATCCTGCGGCGCGCCCCGGCCACGGCCCAGCCGATCGGCGGCACGCTCAGTCATGGCAGCGTCACGATCGACCGCGGACGCCATGAGGTCAAGGTGGCCGGCGAGGAGGTCCAGCTCGCGCCGAAGGAGTTCGACCTCCTGTGGACGCTGCTCGAGGAGCGCGGGCACGTGTTGACCCGCGACCAGCTGCTTGAGCGCGTCTGGGGCTACACCTTCGCGGGGGATACCCGCACCGTCGACGTGCACGTCCGTCAGCTGCGCCGCAAGCTCGGGGACGCCTGCCCGGTCGTCACGGTCTGGGGGGTCGGCTACAAGGTCGGGGACGATGCTTCTGCTGCGTAGCCTGCGCGCCCGTCTGCTGATCATCGGCGTCGTGCCGGTGGTCGTGGCGCTGCTCGTCACGGCGGCGCTGACCCTCCGGTCGGTCGGCACCTACTCCGACAAACAGCAGGGCGAGCGGCGGGCGCAGCAGATACGCGACGAGAAGCGCATCGCCACGAGCCTGTCGCGCATCTACGGGCCGTTCATCAACGCCGCCGTGCTTGGCGAAAGCAACAAGGTGATCAAGCGCGCCGACATGGAGAAGGCCGTCAACGCGCGCCTGTACTACGTGCCGATCTACTCGGGCGAGCTGGTCGAGGCGCGCTCGCTCGGGCTCAGCACCCTGCAGGTCCGGCGCGCACTGACCGCGGCGCAGCAGAATGCCTCCGATGACCCCGCGCTCGTGCGGCGCGACGCAGCGCTGCTCGAGATCATCGAGGGCGGCGGGGCGATCGAGGTGCCGGAGGACTGGCTCGACCCGGAGCTCCGCGACGACATTGTCGTGGCGCGCGGCGTCTTCTCGACGAGCACCGGCAATCCCGAGGGCGGCGTGCCCTTCGGACTGCTGGTCGTCGCCCGCCCTCCGACCGAGGTCGTCTCGCCGGCCGGGGCGCTGCGCATTGCGCTGGTGCCGGCCTTCGCGATCGGCCTCGCGGTGGCGATCATCCTCGCCCTGGTGCTCGGCCTGCGCCTCGTGCGCCCGCTGCGTCGCCTCGCCCTGGCGGCCCGGGCCGTTGCCCGCGGCGACGAGGTCGTGCCGCTCGATACCGGGCGCGCCGACGAGATCGGGATGGTCAACCGCGCCTTCGCGGACATGACCGTGCGGCTCGCGGAGGCGCGCGACACGGAGCGGCAGTTCCTGATGCGCGTCTCGCACGAGCTGCGCACGCCCCTAACCGCCATCCGCGGCCAGGTCGACGCGCTCGTCGACGGTATCTTCGAGGACGAGGCCGAGCAGCAACTCGCCTACGCCGCGATCACCGCCGAGTCGATGCGCCTCAACCGCCTGGTCAGCGACCTGCTCGACCTCGCCCGGCTGCAGGCCAAGCGCTTCGGCCTCGAGGCCGATGAGGTCGATCTCAACATCCTGCTGGACCAGGTCGTGACGGGGCAGGGCACGGAGGCGCGCGAACGCGACATCGAGATCGCCCTGCAGGCCGGCACGCTGCCGGTGATCATCGGCGATGGCGATCGCATCCTGCAGATCGTCGGCAACCTCGTTCGCAACGCGGTGCGCTGGACCCCCGACGAGGGCACGGTCGTGGTCAGCGCGCTGGCCGAGGCCGGGCGCGTGTGGATCACCGTCGACGACTCTGGCCCCGGCATCGCCCCCGCCAAGCGCGCCGACGTCTTCCGCGCCTTCTACACCGAGGACGGCACGGGCACGGGGCTCGGGCTCGCCATCGCCCGCGAGCTGGCGATGGCGATGGACGGCAGCGTCACCGTCGCCGACGCACCGCAGGGTGGCGCGCGCTTCGTGGTCGAGCTGCCGTGCGTCACGGCGCAGGCCTCAACCGGCGTCCTCGCGTAAAGCGGCGCGCCTGCGTGCGCTTCCGGTCACGGCGCGGGCCAGTCGATTGCCACGTGACGCTGGCACGGCCTGTACCCGACACTCAGCCTGCTGACGCGTTGCGCACGGCGTGCTCGCAGCACTGCGACGGTGGAGCCAGGCGGCCGGTGGCCGCTGCGAACCACGTGAGGTGGAAGATGAACTCGTTCTGGGAGGCGCTCTGCGCGTTCGGGCATCGGCTGGCGGATCGGCGCGGACAGGGCACGGTCGAGTACCTCGGCCTCGTGCTGGCGGTTGGTGCGCTGCTGCTCGCCGTGTCCGTGCAGGTGAAGGGCGGCGGCAGCGGGATCGGCAGCCAGATCTCGAAGTCGATGGAGAAGGCGATCTCGTCGGTCGCCAAGCCGTAGTCCTCGGCGCCCCGGTCGGGTTCAGTCGCCGACCGGGGCGCCACACGGATTCGTGGGCGCCACCAGATCGGCGATCACGCGTCCGTCGCGCAGGACGACGACGCGCCACGCCGCGCTGCGGAGCGGGCGGACGGGGTGGAGGGCGCTGGTGATGGTGACCGTGGCGGGACGGCAGGCGAGGACGTCGCCGGCACGACCGCCCGGTGGCAGGCCGGGCGCGGGCTCCGCCAGCCCGATCAGCATGCGCACCGCGCTGACCGCGAGTCCCAGCGGCCGCGCGATCCGCTGGGCGAGGGCACCCGCTGCGCTCCAGCTGAGCGCCGTAGCCGCCGCGGTCGCTCGGTCACGAGACGTGGGTGGGGCAGCCAGCGCCGCCTCGTCGTCGAAGCTGACGACGCGCACGGCCAGCGGGCCGTCCACCGCGATGGTCGCCAGCGGCGTCCGGCTGCCGCGCGACGCGCCCGCGATGCGCACGTCTGCTCCGCCGAAGCCCCGCTGCGCGAGCAGCGCGGCCACCGCCCGGGCAAGCTCGGCACGAGCGGCCGGTGCGCCCCGCTCCTCGATCAGCCACGCCTCCGTGCCGAGGACGCTGAGCGCACCGGGGCGGGCCTGCAGGGAATCCGCGATCGTCCGCGCTGCCACACGCGCCTCCACGCGGGGCTCGCCGAGGAGTCGTGCCAGCCGCGTGGGAGCCGTCCCGTCGG
>JBIIFR010000235.1:0-3369 GCA_044237215.1 Gaiellales bacterium | reverse complement strand
AAGAAGTCTCGCGCCACGCGCATCATCGCGCGCGGCCCGCAGGTCGAGGAGACCAAGAAGCGCCGCGTCACGCGCAAGACCGCGACGAAGGCCGCTCCGAAGCAGGCCGCTGTCGAGGCTCCGGTTGAGGAGGCCCCGGCTGACGAGGCCCCGGTTGACGAGGCTCCCGTCGAGGAGACTCCCGTCGAGGAGGCCCCGGTCGAGGAGGCTCCCGCTGCGGCGGCTCCGAAGAAGAAGGCTCCGGCCAAGAAGCCGGCCGCCAAGAAGCCGGCAGCCAAGAAGCCGGCTCCTGCTGCTGAGCCCGCTGCCGAGGCCGACGCCCCGGCCGACGAGTCCTAAACCGCCTCCGGGCCCAGAATCGCGATCGCCACAGCGGCGCTTGTCGTGCGCGAGTGCGTGATCGACACGTCGATAGCCACCACGCCCTTGCGGTCTGCCATCTCGCGCGTCCAGCCGTGCAGCGTCACCGCGGGCTTGCCGCGCCCGGCGACCTCGATCTCCGTCCAGGTGAAGTGCACACCGGTGCCGAGCGCCTTGCCGACCGCCTCCTTGGCGGCAAAGCGCCCCGCGTAGCTCTCGCCCGGACGCGGCTTCCGGTCGAGCTCCTCGACCTCGCGGGCCGTGAAGCAGCGTGCGCGGAAGCGCTCGGGGTGGCGCGCTAGCGCCCGTTCGACGCGTTCGATCTCGATCAGGTCGAGCCCGACCAACAGGCGGGGCGCGACGAGGTCGCCGCTCACTCGACCGTGACGGTCTTGGCGAGATTGCGCGGACGGTCGACGTCGAGGCCGAGCCGAACGGTGATCTTGTAGGCGAGCAGCTGCAGGGGGATGATCGCGAGGATCGGCTGGAGCTCGGGTCGCGTGCGCGGCACGTAGAGGACGTGCTCGGCGTGCTGCGCGATCGACGTGTTCCCGGCGGTGGCGACGGCGATCACGTGCGCACCGCGGGCACGCACCTCTTCGAGGTTCGACGCCATCTTCTCGAAGACGTGGCTGTCGGTCGCCACGGCCACGACGGGTGTGTCCTCGCCGAGGAGGGCGATCGGCCCGTGCTTCATCTCCCCCGCCGCGTACGCATCGGTCGGGATGTAGGAGATCTCCTTCAGCTTGAGCGCGCCCTCCTGGCAGATCGGCAGCCCGAGGTGACGGCCGAGGTATAGGAAAAAGCGGTCATGGGCGAAGCGATCGGCCAGCATGTCCAGCTGCGCGTCGAGTTCGCGGTCGTCGAGCAGCTGCTGGACGAGATCGGGTACCTCGCGAAGCTCGGCGCCGATCTGCGCCACCTCGGCCGGCGTCAGATGGCCGCGGACCGCACCGAGGTGCAGCGCGATCAGCGTCATCAGCGTGACCTGGGCGGTGAAGGTCTTGGATGCCGCCACGCCGATCTCGAGGCCTGCGCGCGTGTAGAGGACGCCGTCGGCCGCGCGGGCGATCGCTGAGCCCATGATGTTGGTGACGGCCACAACGCGCGCGCCGCGCTCCTTGGCGATCTGCATGGCGGCGAGCGTGTCGGCGGTCTCACCCGACTGGGAGATCGCCAGCACGAGCGTCTGGGGATCGAAGACGCCGTTGCGGTAGCGCCACTCGCTGGCCACATCGGCCTCGGTCGCCACCCCACCCCACTCCTCGATCAGGTACCGCCCGACCAGGCCGGAGTGCAGCGCCGTCCCGCAGCCGACGATCAGGACGCGGTTGATCGTGCGCAGATCCTCATCGCTGAGCCCGAAGCCGTCCAGGTGGAGCTCGCCGTGGTGGAAGCGCTCGGCGATCGTGTCGGCGATGGCGGTCGGCTGCTCGTGGATCTCCTTCAGCATGAACGTGTCGTAGCCGCCCTTGGCGGCGACCTCGATCGACTCGTCGGCCAGTTCAATCGCGTGCGCACACGGTGCGCCATCCGCGACAGCGCGAAACTCGACGGTGTCGGCCGTGACGATCACGATCTCGCGCTCATCGACGATCTGCACCGAGCGGGTCTGCTCAAGGAAGGCGGGCGTGAAGGAGGCGATGTAGTTCTCGCCCTCGCCGCGGCCGACCACGAGCGGCGGCCAGGCCAGACGGGCGGCGACGATCCGGTCGGGCTCGTCAATGGCCATTGCGAGGAAGGCGAAGTGGCCCTCGAGGCGCGGGAACAGGCGGCGGCAGGTCTCGGCGAGGTCGCCGTCGTACTCGTCCTCGATCAGATGGACGAGTGCCTCGGTGTCCGTGTCGGACGACAGCGTGTGTCCTCGTGCGGTGACCTCAGCGCGAAGTTCGATGTAGTTCTCGAAGATGCCGTTCATCAGGACGGCGAAGCGTCCGTCCTCCGACAGGAAGGGGTGCGCGTTGCGCTCCTCGACGCCGCCATGCGTGGCCCAGCGGGTATGCCCCATGCCGGCGGTCGCGGTGGCGGAGACGGCGCCGGCGACTGCGCGCAGCTCCTTGACGGGGCCGACCGCGCGCGCCCGGTCGAGCCCGTTCTCGCCGACGAGGACGAGACCCGACGAGTCGTAGCCGCGGTACTCGAGATGCTCGAGCCCCGACAGGACGAGTTCCTTGCAGGGGCGCGCCCCCACGTAGCCGATGATCCCGCACACAGGGGCTATCCTACCGCTCCGGGCGGGGCATCCCGTCCGCCTCAGTCGCCGACGGGCAGCTCGCGCTCCACGATCGCCACCAGCTCTTGGGCGATTGCGCGGCACGCCTCAGCGTCGCGCGCCTCGACCATCACCCGCACCAGGGGCTCGGTGCCGGAGGCGCGCACGACGATGCGACCGTTGTCACCGAGCTGCGCTTCGGCGGCGGCGATGGCGTCCCACAATGGTGCGCACTCCTCGAGCCCCTCGCGGCGGGCACGCACGCTGATCAGGTTCTGTGGGAACTTCTCTACGGCCGAGGCCGCCTCGGCCAGCGTCTGTCCTGAACGCGCGAGCGCGGCGAGCACCAGCGTGGCCGTCAGCGGACCGTCGCCCGTGGTCTGATGATCGAGCGCGATGACATGGCCGGACTGTTCGCCGCCGAGGACCGAGCCATTACGACGCATGGCCTCCAGCACGTAGCGGTCGCCGACGTCGGTGATCTCAAGCGTGCAGCCGAGGGCCCGCAGGGCGTGATGCGCACCGAGATTCGCCATGCTCGTCACAACGACGCGGTTGCCCGGCAGCGCAGCGCGGGAAATGGCGTCGGCAGCGAGCAGCGTGAGGATGTGATCGCCGTCGACGGGGTTGCCTGCGGCGTCGACGAACAGGACGCGATCGGCGTCTCCGTCGAAGGCCACGCCCAGCATGGCGCCCTCAGCCACGACTGCGGCAGCGACGTGGCCGAGGTGCGTCGAGCCGCACTCCACATTGATGTTGCAGCCATCGGGTTCGCAGGCGATCAGGACGACGTCGGC
>JBIIFR010000233.1:0-3405 GCA_044237215.1 Gaiellales bacterium | reverse complement strand
CCGTGCGGGGCCTACGGGGCCGGCGGTGGCGGCGGCGGCGGCGGTTGGGGCGGTGGCGGCGGCGGCTACTTCGGGGCGGGCGGCGGCGCGGGCGGTTCGAAGGTCGCCTCGACGATCAGCCTCGACGGTGTCACCACCGCGTACTCGACTGATGCTGGCAATGGCGGCGTCGGCTCAACCAACACGCCGTCTGAGTCGGGCTGGGTGAGGATCGCCTACCCACTGCTGAGCCAGGCCATCACCATCGACCCACCGTCGGCCCTTTGGCGTGTGGGGACCCCGTTCACGATCCCGGTTTCGAGCACCGGTAGCGATAATCCCGTGACCTTCGCGCGCGCAAACCGGTTCTCCCCCGCCTGCAGCGTCAGCGACAACGTCATCACCTTCATCCACGGGTACAACGAATGCCAGGTCCTCGCTTCGAAGGAGGGAACGCTGGACTACCTCCACGCCGAGACGTTCTACCCGACGGGCGGGAGCCGTTTGGTCCACCCAGGGCTCCAGACCATCGTCTACACGTCGTCGGCTGCAGGCGCCAAGGTCGATGACACGTACACACCGGTGGCGACGGGCGGCGGCTCCGGCAAGCCCGTGACGTTTGCGCTCCACCTGCGCACCGACGACAGCTACCCGTGCTCGATCGACGGGAGCGGCCGGGTGACCTTCACGCACGTCGGCACCTGCACGATTCGCGCGTCTCAGGCTGGTACCGATGCGCCGTATGAGAACGACTACTGGGCGGCCAGCAACGTCAACCAGGTGATCACCGTCGACAAGGCCGACCAGGCGATCGCCTTCACCTCAACCGCGCCCGCCCCCGTCTACGGTGACGCCTCGACCTACACCCCGATCGCCTCCGGCGGCAACAGCGGCAACGCCCGCACCTTCACGATCGACGCGAGCGCCAGCGGCGTCTGCTCGATCAGCGCTGGCATCGTCACCTTCCAACACGCCGGCACCTGCACGATCAACGCCAACCAAGCTGGCACCGACGACTACAACCCCGCACCGCAGACCCAACAGACCCTCACCGTCAGCAAGGCGGATCAGGCCGTCGCCTTCACCACCTCGGCGCCCGGCCCCGTCTACGGCGATTCCTCGACCTACGCGCCCGCCGCGTCGGACGGGGGCAGCGGCAATGCACGCGTCTTCACGATCGACGCGAGCGCCAGCAGCGTCTGCTCGATCAGTGCCGGCATCGTCACCTTCCAGCACGCCGGCACCTGCACGATCAACGCCAACCAAACCGGCAGCAGCGACTACAACCCCGCACCCCAGACCCAACAGTCCATCACCGTCGACAAGGCGAACCAGGCGACCAGCTTCACCAGCAGCCTCGCCGACCCGCGCGTCGACGGCACCTACACCCCGATCGCCTCGGGCGGCGGCAGTGGCAACGCCCGCACCTTCACCATCGACGCGAGCGCCAGCGGCGTCTGCACGATCAGCGCCGGCATCGTCACCTTCCAGCACGTCGGCACCTGCACGATCAACGCCAACCAAACCGGCACCAGCGACTACTACGCCGCACCCCAATCCCAACAGACCCTCACCGTCGACAAGGCCGACCAGACCATCGCCTTCACGAGCACCGCCCCGACCCCCGTCTACGGGGACGCATCGCAGTACACCCCGGCCGCCTCCGGCGGCAATAGCGGCAACGCCCGTACCTTCACCATCGACGCGAGTTCAAGCAGCGTCTGCACGATCAGCGCCGGCATCGTCACCTTCCAGCACGCCGGCACCTGCACGATCAACGCCAACCAAGCCGACACCAGCGACTACAACGCCGCACCCCAGACCCAACAGTCCATCACCGTCAACAGAGCACCGCAGGCGATCTCGTTCACCTCCACCGTCCCCGACCCCACCTTCGGCGACATCGCCGGGTACACGCCGACCGCGACCGGCGGCGCAAGCGGCAACTCCGTCGTGATCGCCGTCTCGTCCGACGCCGGCGACACCTGCGCGATTGACGGCACCGGCCACGTCAGCTTCCAGCACGGCGGCATCTGCACCATCACGGCGACGCAGGCCGGCACCGCCAACTACCTCGCCGCCCCTCCTGTCACGCAGGCCGTGCGCATCCTGCCGGCCGCACAGACGGTCGCCATTGCATCGGCCGCGCCGACCGGGACCATCGCCGGCGGCGACGCGTACACGCCGACGACCACGGGCAGCGACCGCGGCACGGCGATCGTGGTGGCTGCGACGGGCGCGTGCGTCCTACGCGACGGCCGCATCGCACCCGTGTCGCCCGGAACCTGCCGGGTGACCGCCACACGCCCCGCGTCTCGCGACTTCGCGGCGGCAGAGGCGACGCAGACGTACGACGTCGGCGCACCGCCGGTGACGACGAGCACGACCGTGGCCGCCGTGCCGAACGCCGCCGGCTCGGCCACGGTCGCGGGGGTGCAGGTTGCGTGGCCGGCGAAGGCGTTCGCCGGCCCCGTGACGGTCGGAGTCACCACCTCGCCCGCTGCGGCCTCGTTTGCAGCCGGCACGACGCCGATCCGCCTGCAGGTCACGGACGCAGCGGGCAAGCCGGTCACCTCGTTCCGGGAGCCGCTCGAGATCGTGTTCGCCCCTGGCAGCGGTACACCGGGCTACTCGCGCGACGGCCGGACGTGGACCGCGATCCCCCGCATCACCGGCCCGCGTCTGCCGAACGGCTACGCCGACGGCTGGTTCGCCGCAGCGGACGGCTCGATCCACGTGCTGACGACACACGCCACCGACTTCGGCATCCTTGCGAAGGGCGCGAAGATCGCGCCCGCCCTGCGATTGACGGCGGTGAGCACGAAGCGCCAAGGCGCGAAGCTGATGGTGCGCGTAGCGACGTCGCTGCCGGCCCGCATTCAGGTGCGACTGCAAGGCGCCTCCGCGACCGCGGTCCGCACGAGCAGCACCTCGCTCACGCTACGGATACCTGCACAGTGTGCGACGAAGGCGTGCACCCTCGTCGTGCGCGCCACAGCGGGCGGCGAGACAGCCGCGCGTACCGTGCGCGTCAGGTAGCGCGCCGCAGCACCGCTGCCGCACAGCCGCACACGACCGCGCCACCGAGCAGCCAACCGCCGAGGAGGTCGGTCGGCCAGTGCACGCCGAGGACGAGCCGGCTCGGACCCATCAGGAGCCCGACCGCCAGCGCGAGGACGCCGACGACGCGCGGCAGGCGGCCGCCGACGGGTGCGACGAGGAGGATCACGCCGAGCACCGCCCACGTCGTGATGCCGCTCATGGCGTGGCCCGACGGGAACGCTGCGGTCAGCGGCTGAAAGGCCGACTCGGACCACGACGGGCGCTCCCGGCCGACGAGCACCTTGACGATGTTCTGCAGGGCAAACCCGACGAGGGCGCTCCACATCAGCCACTGCGCCCAGAGCCGATGCGGCCGCCAGAGCA
>JBIIFR010000009.1:0-12395 GCA_044237215.1 Gaiellales bacterium | reverse complement strand
CGTTGAGCCCATCATCACGGTCGTGCCGCGCACGGGTCCAACCCAGGACCAGGCGGCCGTTGACACCTCCGGAGCGGAGCCGAGCGTCCCGCTGCCCGTGATCATCCTCGGCGGCCTCGCCACGCTGCTGACCGTCGTCGGCCTCGGCGGGCTCGTCGTCCGCCGGCTCGACCGCGGCTACTGATCCACGCCGGCGGGGCCAGCACCCCTCCCCCCGCACGCGCCTTCCCTAGAGTCCCGTGGACATACCCCCGTAGAGGAGCTCCCGATGTTGATCACGACCATGAACGACCTGCCTGGCTATCGCATTGACGAGGTGCTCGGCGAGTGCTTCGGGTTGACCGTTCGCTCGCGCGGCATGAAGGGCCAGATCGGCGCCAGCTTGAAATCCGTCGTCGGTGGCGAGCTGGGTGCCCTCACGCAGATGCTGCACGAGGGTCGTGAGGAGGGCATCGCCCGCCTCACGGAGGCGGCCGAGGGAATGGGTGCCAACGCCATCATCGCCATGCGTTTCGACACCGGCGAGATGATGCAGATGGGCACGGAGATCTGCGCCTACGGCACCGCCTGCAAGGTGACCAAGCTCTGAGTCGAACCCCCGGGGCGTCGCTCAGACGCGCCGGAGGATCAGCGCCGCGTCGTGGCCGCCGAAGCCGAAGCCCGTGGACATCACGTACTCGGCCTCGGTCGGCCGCGCCGTGCGCACCAGGTCGAGCTCGACGTCCGGCTCGTCCAGATTCGCGCCGGGCGGCAGGGTCGAACGGCTGAAGCAGGCGAGCGTGACGATCGCCTCGATCGCCCCGGCGGCGCCGAGCGTGTGCCCGTGCTGCCCCTTGGTCGACGAGACCGGGACCGCGCCGAGCCCCGCCAGCTGCAGGGCCAGGGCCTCAGCCGCGTCACCCACCGGCGTTGATGTGGCGTGCGCGTTGACGTAGCCGATCGCCGTCGGAGCGAGCTCGGCGTCGGCAAGGGCAGCCGTGATCGCCCGCGCGGGACCCTCACCCGTCGGGTCGGGACTGGTCAGGTGCCCCGCGTCGCAGGCCTGCCCGTAGCCGACGATCTCCGCGTAGATGTGCGCCCCGCGGGCCTGGGCATGCGCCAGTTCCTCGAGCACCAGTACCGCCGAGCCCTCCGCCATCACGAAGCCGTCCCGGGCGCCGTCAAACGGGCGCGAGGCGGCCGCCGCCCCGCGCGCCAGCGAGGCCACCGCGCCGAGCTTGAGGTAGCCCGCCATGATCGACGGGACAATCGCGGCCTCGGCACCGCCCGCCAGCATCGCGTCAGCGCGGCCGAGGCGAATGCGCTCGCAGGCCCAGCCGATCGCGTCGGAGCCGGCGGCGCACGCCGTCGCGGGAGCCGCGGTCGGGCCGTGCAGTCCGTGCAGACGGGTGACGGCCGCGACCGGCGAGTTCGTCAACGCGAGCGGGATCGTGAACGGGCTGACGCGATCGGCACCGCGCTCGAGCAGGGCCTGCTGCGCCTCGAAGAGCGTCGCCGCTCCGCCGTGCGCGCAGCCGATGGCCGCGCCGATGCGCGCACCGTCGAGGCCGAGCTCGCCCGCATCAGCGAGGGCGCGGGCGGCCGCGGCGGCCGCGAGCTGGCCCACGCGATCCATCCGCTTCGCCTCACGACGGCCGACGGCGGCGTCCGCGTCGAAGTCCGGCACGGTCACCGCAGGGATCACCGGCAGGCCAGGCAGCTGGAGCTCGCGCACCGCGCTGCGCCCCGCGAGGATCGCATCCCAGAACGCGTCGACCTCGTCACCGAAGCCGGAGACGATACCCAGCCCTGTGATCGCCACCCTGCGCATGCTCGCAGTGTGACGAATCACAGCCCGGCGCGGCAGCACGCCGCTCTCAGGCTCCCCTCAGCGTCGTGCGCGAGGCTTGCAGTACACCCCCCCGCCCAACCGACGGAGCACTGCCATGACCGACACCCCCGAGCACGACGAGACCCCCAACGGCGGCGGCGACCTGCTGCCCCGTAACCCCGCGACTCCCGCGGCCCCCGCGCCGGCCTCGGCCGCAGCCGGCCCGCGCCTCAGCCGCAACCGCAAGTTCGCCCTGCTCGGCGGCACCGTGGCCGTCATTGGCCTCGGCGCCATCGCCGCACCCGTTGTGGCCCAGACCATCACGAGCGGCGACGATGACCGCGGCGGCAAGCACGAGCAGTTCGAGCGTGCCCTCGCCGCCAAGCTCGGCGTACCGCAGGAGAAGGTCGATCGCGCCCTCACGGCCATGCAGGGCGACCGCCTCGACCAGCGCGTGGACGAGCTCCGGCAGTCCGGGGCGCTGACCGCCGACCAGGCCACCGCGATCAAGGAGAAGCTCGCCGGCGGGGATGTCCCCGGCGCCCTCATGGAGCTGCGCGCGGCGATGAGCGCGCAACGGCTCGACGAGCTCGCCACGGCGGGCACGATCACGCAGGCGCAGGCCGATCGCGTCAGCGCGCTGATCGCGGCCGGCGTGCCGGTCGGCATCAAGGGCGCGCAGCCGGGCAAGGCCGAGGGCCAGCGCCCGCCGCACGCCGAGAGCGCCGAGCACCAGCAGCGCCAGCTGCAGGAACTCCAGGAGCGCGGTGTCGTCACCGCCGCACAGGTGCAGGAGCTCGCTGCGCTGATCAACGCCGGCAAGACCGACGCAGCCGAGACCGCCATCCACGCGGCCAAGGCTGCCGGCCGGATCGCAGAGCTCGTCGAGGCCGGCACCGTCACGCAGGCGCAGGCCGACGAGCTCGCCGCGTTGATCAAGGCGGGCGTGCCGATCGGCCTCGACGGACCGGGTCGCGGTCATGGCGGCCACGGCATGAGCGGCGGCCAGCATGGCGCCGGGAAGGGCGGCGGCCAGCACGGCGCCGACGGCGGGTTCGACGGACCGCCGCCGGGCGGCGAGCGGCCGGGCCAGGACAGCCAGTACCAGCCGCAGAGCCTCGGCGGCGGCGAGGCCTGATCCCCCGCACCGGCTCCGCACGGCATACTCGTGCGGAGCCGGTCAGCTCACTGCCATGCGCATCCTCATCATCGAAGACAACGAAGCCGTCCGCTCCGCGATCCGCCGCGCCCTGACCGCCCGCGGCCACGAGATCGTCGAGGCCGCGACGGCCGCCGAGGGGCGTGTCGCCGTGACGGATGCCCTCGACGCCATCGTGCTCGACGTCAACCTGCCGGATGGCTCCGGCTTCGACGTCTGCCGCACCCTTCGCGAGACCGGCGTGCGGACCCCGATCCTGATGCTCACCGCGCGCGATGCCGTGGCCGACCGAGTCGAGGGTCTCGACGCGGGCGCCGACGACTACCTCGTGAAGCCGTTCGCGACGGTCGAGCTCGACGCGCGCCTGCGTGCGATCTCCCGCCGCTCGCTCGCCGATCCAGGCCAGGCCGACGACGTCCTCGAGATCGCCGGCGTCCGCCTCGACCTCGCCGCGCACACCGTCAGCCGCGACGGCACCGCACTCGACCTAACCCGCACCGAGCGCCTCCTGCTCGAGCTCTTCCTACGCAACCCCGAGCGCGTACTGACGCGCGAGGTGATCCTCGACCGGGTCTGGGGGATGGATGCCCAGACCTCCTCGAACGGCGTCGAGGTCTACGTCGGCTACCTGCGCCGCAAGCTCGAGGCCGACGACAGGCCGCGCCTGATCGAGACGGTGCGCGGCGTCGGCTACGTGCTGCGGACGCGGTCATGAGCCTCCGCGTCCGCATTGCGCTGGCCTCGGCGCTGGCCGTGATCGTCGCCTTCGGCCTCGGCGGCGTCGTCACCTACAAGGCCGTCGAGCGCTCGCTCTACGACCAGGTCGACGACCAGCTGCGGGCTGCGGCGATCCGCGAGGCCCGCGCCGCCGAACGTCCCGACGGTGGCCGCCGTGACGGCAGCTTCGGCGGCAGCAGCAACGGACGCTTCGGCGGGCCGGGCATCTTCATCGAGCTGATCAACAGCCGCGGCGACATCGTCCGACTGCCACCCGGCGCGACTGCGCTGCCACCCTCAGCGGGTGCCGCTGAGATAGCGGCCCGCGGCGGCAGCGAGTTTGGCGCCGTGGAGGTGGAGGGCACGCCGGTACGGACGCTGACCGTCGGCCTCAATCCGGGCCTCGCGCTTCAGGTGGGGCGGTCGGTCGAGGACATCGAGAACTCGCTCGCCGAGCTGCGCAGCATCCTGCTCCTCGTCGGCGCCGGCGGCGTGCTACTCGCCATCCTGCTCGGCGTGATCGTGGCGGATCGCGGCCTCGTTCCCTTCCGCCGGCTTGCGCGCAACGTCGAGGACGCCGCCCGGGATCGCGACCTGTCGCACCGGGTCCCCGAGGAGGGGGGCACCGAGTCCGCGGCCGTCGCCGGCGCCGTCAACCAGCTGCTGGCCGGACTCGAGGAGTCTCGCCTGGCCCAGGACCAGCTCGTCGCCGATGCGGCGCACGAGCTCCGCACCCCGCTGACCGCGCTGCGCACCGACGTGGAGACGCTCGGCAACCCAGCGAGCAACCTCAGCGCGGAGGACCGTGGCCAGATCGCCGCCGCCCTCGACCAGCAGATCGACGAGGTCTCCCACATGATCACGAGCATCGTCGACCTCGCCCGTGGCGCGCGGCCCGTTGAGCAGTCCGAGCCGCTTCGGCTCGATGATCTCGCCGCCGACGTCGTGGCGCGCGCCCGCTCCCGGCGCCCCACCGCGACGATCGAGTTCGACAGTGCGGAGGCGCCGATGATCGGCGATCCGCTGCGCCTCGAGCGCGCGCTCGGCAACCTCGTCGAGAACGCGCTCTTGCACGGCGCCGCTCCCGTCAGCGTCCGCGTGCGCCCCGGTGAGGTGATCGTCGACGACGCCGGTTCCGGTATCCCGAGCGAGCAGCGCGAGGCGATGTTCGAGCGCTTTCGGCGCGGGGTCGGCGTGCAGGACCGCCCGGGCTCCGGGCTCGGGCTGGCGATCGTCCGACAGGACATCGCGGCCCACGGTGGAACAGTGGAGCTCGCGGAGTCGCCCGCCGGTGGCTGCCGCGTGATCGTCCGCCTGCCCCATTCCTGAGCCGTTTCCCAAATGCTGCTGATAGGATCGCCTCATGGATTCCGCTGAATTCCTCGGTCTGCCCGCCCGCGTGGCCAAGCCGCGCACGATCGGCATGACGCACGTGATGGACAAGGGCCTCGGCCTCGACGCGATCCGCTCGATGGTCGAGATGAGCGGGGACTACATCGACATCGTCAAGCTCGGCTGGGGCACGTCCTACGTGACCGGGAAGCTGCGCGAGAAGCTCGATCTCTACAAGTCGCTCGACATTCCCGTGGTCTGCGGCGGCACGCTGCTCGAGGTGGCCGAGGCCCGCGGGCGTATCGACGGTTATCGCCAGTGGCTGACCGACCAGGGCTTCACCAGCGTCGAGGTCTCCGACGGCACGATCGACATGTCGCGCGAGCGCAAGCTCGAGCTGATCGAGCTGTTCGCCAAGGATTTCCAGGTGCTCAGCGAGGTCGGCTCGAAGGACGCCGAGGAGATCTACGCCCCGTACCAGTGGGTGCAGTGGATCAAGGAGGAGCTCGCCGCGGGCTCCTGGAAGGTAATCACCGAGGCGCGCGAGTCCGGCACCGCGGGCATCTTCCGCACCACCGGCGAGGTCCGCAGCGGCCTGATCGACGAGATCGCCCACGAGATCGACGTCTCGTGCCTGCTGTTCGAGGCGCCGCAGAAGGCCCAGCAGGCCTGGTTCATCAAGCACCTCGGCCCCGACGTCAACCTCGGCAACATCCCGCCCGACGAGGTCATCCCGCTCGAGACGCTGCGCCGCGGCCTGAGGAGCGACACGCTGTCGCTGATCCTCGGCCTCGACGGCTAGTCTGGGCGCGATGTCCGACGTCCTCGTGATCGGCTCTGGCGGGGCCGGGCTCGCCGCCGCGATCGCCGCGCATGATGCCGGCGCGCGCGTGACGATCGCAACCAAGCTCGGTGTCGCCTCGTGCAACACCGCCAAGGCGCAGGGCGGCATCCAGGCCGCCGTCGGCGACGACGACTCCGTCGAGACGCACTTCGGCGACATCATGCGCTCGTCGCACGACACGGCCGACCCGGTGCTGGCCCACGTCCTCGCCGAGGAGGGGCCGGCGACGGTGCAGTGGTTGGAGGAGCTCGGCGTGGCCTTCACCCGCGAGGCCGACGGCTCCCTGCGCATCGCGCGCTGCGGCGGCGCGACGCGCAAGCGCCTGCTCCAGGTGGGCGACCAGACCGGACTCGCCATCGCGACCGCCCTGCGCAACGCGGTCGGCGAGCGCGACATCGAGGTGCTCGACCACGCCGCGCTCGTGGAGCTCGCTCCGGGCCACGCGGTGCTGGACCGCCGCGACGAGCGCATCGTCCTCGAACCGGGGGCGATCATCCTCGCCGCCGGCGGCCGCTGCAAGCGCGTCGCCGCGGAGACCGGCGAGCTCTCCACCAACGGCGACGGCGCCACCGGCGAGGTGGCCGAGCTGGCCGTCGCCGCCGGCTGCGCCGAGCGCGACCACGACTCGCTCCAGCGGCATCCCACCGGCGCCGCCTGGCCCGAGACGCTCGCCGGCTACGCCGTGCCCGAGACGACGCGCGCCTACGGCGCCCGGCTGCTCAACGCCCACGGCGAGCAGTTCGTCGACGAGCTCGCCCCGCGCGACGTGGTTGCCGAGGCGATCATCCGCGAGTGTGCCGAGGGCCGGGGCATCACGACCCCGGACGGCCGCCCCGCCGTGCACCTCGACTGCTCGCCGGTCGAGCCCGCCGACGCCGAGACGTCGTTCCCGTACACCCTGCGTCGCTACCGCAAAGCCGGCCTCGAGCCGCTGACGGACCTCCTGCCCGTGTACCCCGTGCTCCACTACCAGAACGGCGGGCTCGTGATCGACGCCGATGGCGCCACCACGGTGCCGGGCATCTGGGCGGCGGGCGAGATCACCGGCGGCGTCCACGGCCGCAACCGCATGATGGGCAACTCGCTGCTGGAGATCTGCGTGTTCGGGCGCCGCGCGGGTGCCGCAGCGGCACGGGCCGCGGCCTAGATGCCCGAGGTCCTGATCGTCGGCGCGTCGTTCGCGGGGCTGACCGCCGCCCGCGAGCTGCGCGGGCGCGATGTGCTGATCGTCGATCGCTCGCCCGTCGGCGCCCACCAGACCTCCGCCTGTGCGCTGCCCGTGCGCATCGCCGAGTGGCTCGGCATCGAGGACGCGATCCTCCACGCCGACGCCCTCATGCACATCAGCGTGGGCCGCGAGCGCTGGGACGTGCGGCTGCCGGAGGCGTTCGGCGTGATCGACTACGAGCGCGCCTGCCTGCTCCTGGCCGCGCAGAGCGACGCGCGCTTCGAGCGCATCCGCGTGACTGGCCGCGTGGGCGACACCGTGCTCGGCGCGGGTGGCGAGCGCCTCACCGCCGACTGGCTGATCGACGCGTCGGGCTGGCGGCGCATCCTCGACGCCGAGGGGCCCACCGAGGGGCGCGATCGCCGGCTCGTGATCGGCACCGAGGACCACGTGCCGACGGCGGACGCCCCGCACGCCGACGGCTTCGGCTTCTACCTGGAGAAGCACCTGCTGCGCTCGGGCTACGGCTGGTCGTTCGCGGCGGGCGACCACGTCCGCGCCGGCGTCGGCTCGTTCATCAAGGAGCCGCTGCAGCCGGCGATGACGAAGCTGCGCGAGCGCGACGAGCTGGGGGCCGGCCGCGAGCACCACGGCGGAGCGATCGCGTGCGTGCCCCGTAATCCCGTGGACGGCAACGTGCTGTTCGCCGGCGACGCCGCCGGTCACGCGCTGCCGATCACCCTCGAGGGGATCCGGCCCGCGGTCTACTTCGGCGCCGGCGCCGGGCGGCTCGTCAACGCCGTGCTGACCGACCAGCTCTCCGCCGCCGAGGCCCGCACCCGCTACGGCGCGCTCCACGCCGCGCACCTCGGCGGCTACGCGAAGCTCAACCGCATCCAACGCCTCTACCGCTACCTGCCCGAACCGGTGCTGCGCCGGCTCGTGACGCGCGGCGTAGGCCAGCCCACGCGTGGCGAAGGCGAGGTCGCGTTCCGCAGCCTGCGCTACCTCGACGTGCTGCGGCCCGAGCAGCTGCCGGCCCTGCCGTAGCGGTAGGCTCCGGCCGTGCTGCACGACTCCTCCCTGCTGATCGACGCCCTTGCGGCGCTCGACCCGATGCTCCTCGAACACGAGTTCTCGCTGCTCGGGTACGGGCGGGGATCCGCACCGCCGTCACCGGAGGCGCTGCTCGCGGAAGGCTTCGGTGCGCGCATCGACGATCCGCTCGAGACGACGTTCGTCCTGCGCACCTCACTCGCCGACACGCTGCCACCTGCCGACACGCGCCAGGACGGTCTGCGCGTGATCCTGCTCGTTGCCGAGCTCCCGGCGGATCTCGTTGGCTTCGCCTCGACGATCTCCGGCGCGCTGGCGGAGCGCAACGTGCCGATCATCCTGGTCGGGGCGGCCTCGCGCGACCACCTGCTCGTGCCCGCAGCCGCCTGGCCGGAGGCGCTGGCCGTGCTGCGCGGCCTGCGCGATGCCTCGCGCCGGCTGCTCGAGGAGACGGCGGAGCCGCCGGCCGACGTCGACGAGGCCCTCTAGGATTGGCTTGGTGGAGCGCTCTCTGAGGATTCTGGCGGCCCTGCTGATGCTGGTGCTGGTGGTCGGCGCCGCCTTCGTATTCTTCCGCTCCCAGGTGCTCAAGAGCGCCCCGTCGCCGATCATCGCGCCGACCGTCAGCAGCGCGACGTTCTCCCCGAACGCCTTCCGCCCGGCCCGGCGCGAGGCGACGCTGACCGTCGGGCTGCGCAAGGCCGACCGCGCCACCGTGGTCATCTTCGACACCGAGGATCGCCAGATCGCAGAGGCCGATACGACGCAGAAGGGGCGCAAGATCCGGGCCCGTTGGAATGGGCGGCTGCCGAGCGGGACGCTCGCGCCCGATGGCCCGTACCGGTTCGCGATCCGGCTGCTCCGCCAGGACCGCACGATCCGCATCCCCGACCCGATCATCCTCGACGCGACGGCCCCGGTGGTCGCCTCCGACGCCAAGCCCGGCCAGCGCATCGCGCCGGGGCTCGAGGGGTCGATGGGGGCGTACAGCTTCACCCTCAACGCCGACGAGCCCGTCAAGTTCCGCCTCGACGTCCGCCAGATCCAGCCGAACGGCGCGGATCGACTGGTGCGGCGCGAGACCAACCTGCAGTTCACGCGGCGCAAGGAGATGCACTGGTCCGCCGACGCCGGCAACCTGCCGCTCGACAAGGTCGGCACTCCCGTCGGACCGGGCTCCTACATCGTCGGCTGGAAGGCCGAGGACCGTGCCGGCAACCTCGTCGTCGCCCCCGAGGTGGTCAAGCCCAACGAGCTCGCCCCGGCCCAGGTCGTCGGCGTCGAGACCGTGGCCCTGACCCAGCGCCTCGTGCCGCAGACGCTGGTCGCCGAGGTGACGCTCGTGCGTCAGCGCCCGGGCCGCTCGTTCCCCGGCACCGTCATCGCCCGCGCCAAGGGCGCACCCGGCGCCGTCAAGCTGCCCGGGGCACCCGCCGGCTTCTACGCGATCCAAATCAGTGGTGGCGGCTGGCGCGCCTGGACGCCCAACGCCATTCCCGGCGGGGCACCGGTGCTCGTGATGGAGCCGCTCTACTCATGGCAGGCGACGAACCCGGCCGACGCCGACCTGTCCGGCTTCCCCGACGTGCCGCCCGCTCCGCTCGGGCTCGACCGGCCGCTCGGCGCGGACAGCGAGCCGCTGCTCGCCGCGCTCGGCCTCGTGGCCGCCGAGGCGCGCGCCGCGACGCGACGCCGCGTGGGGGCGATCACCGACATGGCGATCGAGGACCGTGGCGTCCCCGCCAGTGCCCGGGTGCTGATCATCGCCCGCGCACCCGTCTGGACCGAGGGTCTGTACCGCGCGCTGCGGCGCTTCCACGCCCGCGGCGGCACCGTGGTCGTGCTCGACGCCATCAGCCTGTCGCGCAAGGCCTCGCGCTCGGGTGGCGCCATCGCGATCGACGGGCCGAAGTCCGCCGACGTGGGGGCGCTCGACCCGATCTGGACGATCAGCGGCGCCCTCACCGCCTTCCCACGCGCCGCACGCTGAGCCAACGGCCCGCGGCCAGAGGCGCACGCGGCGAGGCCGCCCCGTACCATGCGTCTATGCGCGTGCTGGTCACAGGAGGAGCCGGATTCATCGGCTCGCATCTCGCGGATCGCCTGCTCGCCGCCGGGCACGAGGTATGCGCCTACGACTGCCTCGACCCGCAGGTCCACCCAGACGGCGCGCCCGACTACCTCGACCCGCAGGTCGAGCTAGTCGTCGGCGACGTGCGCGACGAGGCATCGCTTGGCCGCGCGATGGATACTGCCGATGCGGTCGTGCACCTCGCCGCCGCCGTTGGCGTCGGCCAGTCGATGTACGAGATCCGCCGCTACGTCGAGGTCAACTCGGTCGGCTGCGCCGCGCTGCTCGAGCAGCTCGTCGCGCGCCGCGACCGTGTGCGTCGGCTCGTCGTCGCGTCGTCGATGTCGATCTACGGCGAGGGCCAGTACTACGACCCAGCCACCGGCGAGCACGGCCTCGCCCCGGGCCTGCGCCCTGAGCACCAGCTGGCCGAGCGCCGCTGGGAGCTCGAGTCCGCCGCCGGCGAGCCGCTGCTGCCGGAGCGCACCGCAGAGACCAAGCCGCTGCTGCCGACCAGCGTCTACGCCGTCACCAAGCGCGACCACGAGGAGCTCTGCCTCTCCGTCGGCGGCGCCTACGGCGTGCCGACGCTCGCGCTGCGCCTGTTCAACGTCTACGGCCCGCGCCAGGCGCTCGGCAACCCGTACACCGGCGTCGCCGCGATCTTCGCCAGCCGGCTGCTCAACGGCCACGCGCCCGTCGCCTTCGAGGACGGCGCCCAGACCCGCGACTTCGTGCACGTCACCGACGTCGCCCGCGCCTTTCACCTGGCCGTCGAGTCCGACGCCGACGGCGCCGCCCTGAACGTCTGCACCGGCGAGCCCTCCAGCGTCGTCGACGTCGCGCACGGCCTCGCCACGGGCCTCGGTCTCGAGATCGAGCCGGAGATCGTCGGCAAGTACCGCGCCGGCGACATCCGCCACTGCATCGGCGACCCCAGCCGCGCCGCCGAACTGCTCGGCTTCCGCGCCGAGGTGGAGGTCGGCCCGGGCCTCGGCCAGCTTGCTGAATGGCTTGCCGGCCAGGAGGCCGACGATCGCGTCGAGCAGGCCATGGACGAGCTGCGCCAGCGGGGTCTCGAGCGGTGAGCGCCAAGCTCGCCGTCGCCATCGTCGCCCACAGCAACCGCGAGCTCCTGCTGGAGGCGCTAGCGGCCCTCACCGGTCCCGGCCGTCCCGCCGTCGAACACACCCTCCACGTGCTCGACAACGCCTCCGAGGACGGCACCTGCGCTGCGGTGCGTGAGCACTTCCCCGACGTCGAGCTGATCCAGCAGGACTTCCGTGACGGTTTCGGCGCCAACCACAACCGGCTGCTGGCCCGCAGCACTGCGCCGTACCATCTCCTGCTCAACGACGACGCCACGGTCGAACCGGGGGCGGTCGACGCCCTCGCGGCGTACCTCGATGCGCATGCCGAGGTCGCCGTCGCCGCACCGCGGATCGTCTATCCCGACGGCCGCCACCAGCCGTCGGCCTTCCGCTTCCCCGACCCCGGAACGTGCCTGCGCAGTCTCGCCACGCTTGGTCAGGCCGGCATCGAGCAGCGCGTCACCGGCACCCCGGCCGCGGTCGACTGGGCCAGCGGCTGCGCGCTGATGCTCCGCCGCTCCGCGCTGGAGCTGACGGGGCCCTTCGACGAGGGCTTCTACATGTTCTCGGAGGAGACCGATCTGCAGAGGCGCCTCTCCGACCGCTGGTTCCAGACGCACGTCGTCCCCCACGCGGCGATCCGCCACCACGTACGCGCCTCGACCGCGGCCGACCCGTCGCGGCGCATCGTTGAGTTCTGGCGCAGCCGCCGTCGTTACTGGGCCAAACACCATCCCGGTGCCTCCGGCGATGCCGCGCGGCTGGCGCTGGCCGGCCAGTACGCGGCGCTGTCGGGCCTCTCGCGCCTGTCTGCGCTGCCGGGACCGCTGCGTCGTCTCGCTCCGAGCCTGCCGCGCGTGGAGCTCGACGTGCACGTGCAGAACGCGCTGCACGGACCGACCGGTCCGGGCCTGCGCGAGAGCGCGGACGACTGGAACGCTGCCCACGGAGTGCATCGGTGAAGGAGGCGGTGCAGCTCGCGATCGGCGGTGCCCCCGCGATCGGAGCCCGCGCCTCCGCGACCCTGACCGATCTGCTCGCCTCGAGCGGCGTGCAGGTGGTGCGCACCGGTAGCGTCGTGCTTGAGTGGCCGAACGCCGCGCTGCCCTTCGACGCGGCCGCATGGGCGGCGGACCTGCCGGCCGAG
>JBIIFR010000232.1:0-3407 GCA_044237215.1 Gaiellales bacterium | reverse complement strand
ATCGAGCTGTCGCGGCTCGAGGAGCGCATGACCGCCCGCGAGGAGACCGCCATCCGCAACGAGACCAGCGTCACCGAGCGCGAGCTCGCCGCCGCCGACCGCGAGCAGGCACTCGCGAGCGCTGAAGCGCAGCTCCAGGATGTGCAGGCGCGGGCGCAGCGCGAGCTGGAGCGAGTCAGCGGCATGACCGCCGAAGAGGCGCGGACGCAGCTGCTGGGACGGGTCGAGGAATCGGCCCGCCACGATGCGGCGCGGCTCGCCCGCCGCATCGAGGAGGAGGCCAAGCAGGACGGGGATCGCCGCGCCCGTTCGATCATCGGCACCGCCATCCAGCGCACCGCCTCGAGCTACGCGGCCGCCACCACCGTCACCACGGTGCAACTGCCCTCCGACGACATTAAGGGGCGCATCATCGGCCGCGAGGGCCGCAACATCCGCGCGCTCGAGACGACGACGGGGGTCGACATCATCATCGACGACACCCCCGGGGCCGTGGCGCTGTCGGCCTTCGATGGCGTCCGACGCGAGATCGCGCGTATCACGCTCGAGAAGCTCGTCGCCGATGGGCGCATCCACCCGGCCCGCATCGAGGAGACCTACTACCAGGCCAAACAGGAGATTGAGGAGAAGATCCGCGAGGCCGGCGAGCAGGCCTCGTTCGAGGCCAACGTGCCCGGCATCGATCCCGACCTGCTGCTGATCCTCGGCCGCCTCAACTACCGCACGTCGTACGGCCAAAACGTGCTCAAGCACTCGCTCGAGTGTGCGCACCTGGCCGCGATCATGGCGGTCGAGCTCGGTGCCGACGAGCGCGTCGCGCGCCGCGCCGCCCTGCTCCACGACATCGGCAAGGCCGTCACGCACGAGGTCGAGGGCCCGCACGCGATGATCTCCGGCCAGTTCTGCCGCAAGCACGGTGAGAGCGAGGCCGTCGCCCACGCCGTCGAGGCTCACCATTACGACGTCGAGCCGCACTCGGTCGAAGCCGTGCTGGTGATCGCAGCGGACGCCATCTCGGCCGCCCGGCCCGGCGCCCGCGGCGAGAGCCTCGAGCAGTACGCGAAGCGCCTCGAGGCGCTCGAGGAGATCGCGATGCGCAAGCCGGGCGTGGAGCGCTGCTTTGCCATGCAGGCGGGCCGCGATGTGCGTGTGATGGTCAAGCCCGGCGAGGTCGACGACGACATGGCCGCCCAGCTCGCCCGCGAGATCGCGGCGGAGATCGAGGACTCGCTCGAGTATCCCGGCCAGATCAAGGTGACCGTGATCCGCGAGTCCCGCACCAGCGAGCTCGCCCACTAGGACCATGCGGCGCTTCCACGTCACGACGTTCGGCTGTCAGATGAACGTGCACGACTCCGAGCGGATCAAGGGCATGCTCGAGGCCGCCGGCATGGGGGAGGCGCCCTCGGAGGAGCAGGCCGACGTGCTCGTCTTCAATACCTGCACGATTCGCGAGCGGGCCGATGATCGCCTCGTCCAGCGCCTGCACAACGCGAAGAACCGCAAGGACGACAACCCCGACCTTCAGATCATCGTGGCCGGCTGCTGGGCCGAGTCCACGCGACACGCCATCTTCCGCGACTTCCCGTGGGTCGACGCGGCCGTTGGCCCCGGCCGCATCGGTGCGCTCCAGCAGGTGCTCGAGGCCACGGGGGACGATGATCGCGGGGCGTTCGGCTCGTTCGACGACTTCGCGGCCGATCTGCCGAAGCGTCGGGAACGGCACTTCCAGGCGTGGCTCCAGCTCTCCATGGGCTGCAACAGCGTCTGCAGCTACTGCATCGTTCCGAGCGTCCGCGGCCGAGAGCGCTCCCGCCACCCACGCGAGGTGTTGGCCGAGGCGCGCACGCTCGCCGCGGACGGCGTCACCGAGGTGATGCTGCTTGGTCAGAACGTCAACTCCTACGGCCGCGACCTGCCACCCGCCGAGCGCTGCACGTTCGCCGAGATGCTGCGCGCCGTGGATGCGGTCGACGGCATCTCCCGCATCCGCTTCATGAGCCCGCACCCGAAGGACATGCGTGGCGACGTGATTGCCGCCATGGCCGAGGCCCCCGCCGTCTGCAACCAGCTCCACCTGCCGCTCCAGTCGGGCTCGTCCCGGATCCTCAAGCGCATGCGCCGCACCTACGACAGCGAGCGCTTCCTCGACCTGGTTGGGCGCCTGCGTGCGGCGATGCCTGACATCAGCCTGACCACCGACGTGATCGTCGGCTTCCCCGGCGAGACCGAGGACGATTTCCAGGAGACCCTGCGCGTCTACGACGAGGCGTCGTTCGATCACGCCTTCACCTTCATCTACTCGCCCCGCAACGGCACCGAGGCCGCCGGTTTCGACGATCAGATCCCCGACGACGTCAAGCACGAGCGGCTCGCGCGGCTCGTCGAGCTCGTGCAGGCCCATGCCGCCCGCCGCAATGCCGCGCTCGTCGGCACGGTGCAGGAGGTCCTCTGCGAGGGCCCGAGCCGGACGGACCCCCTTGTCTGCCGTGGCAAGACCCGCGGCGGCAAGACCACGCTGTTCACACCGGCCGCCCCGGCCGGTACGACCGTGTCGGTGCTGATCGAGGAGACGACGTCCCAGACGCTCCGCGGCCGCGTCGCGAGCGCCGTGCTCGCCTGACCATGGACGGGCGCGTCGTCGCGATCTTCGGCCCGACCGCCTCCGGGAAATCGGCGATCGCGGTCGCGCTGGCTGGTCTGATCGGCGGCGAGATCGTCTCGGCCGACTCGATGCAGGTCTACCGTGGCCTCGAGCGCATCACGAACCAGCCCACTGCGGCTGAGCGCGGTGGCATCCCGCACCACCTGGTCGGGCACGTCGATCCGCACGATCCCTACGACGTCGCCCGCTACGCCCGCGATGCGCACGCGGCGATCGATGGGATTTTGGCGCGCGAGAGCGTCCCGATCGTCGCCGGGGGCTCCGGGCTCTACCTCCGCGCCGCGCTCGCCGACCTCGACTTCCCCCCGCAGGCCGACGTCGCACTCCGCGCGCAGATCGAGCGTGAAGTGGGGGAGCTCGGCCCGGCGGCGGCGCACGCGCGACTCGCCGCCGTCGATCCCGCCGCCGCCGCGCGCATCCCACCCGGCGACACCCGCCGCGTGGTGCGGGGTCTGGAGCTGGCGGCCCAGGGCGCCTCGCTCGTACCCACCGACGCCGATGCGCTGTGGACCACTGCCATGCGCCACCCGACGCGGTTGTTCGGCCTCCAGATCGACCGCACCGTGCTGCATCAGCGGATCGACGCGCGCACGCCGCGTCTGCTCGACGAGGGTGGCATCGACGAGATCGTGGCGTTGCTCGACGACCCACGACCGCTCTCCCAGACCGCCGCCCGCGCCCACGGCCTCGAGGACGTTCGGGAGCTGCGGGCCGGGCAGAGTGACCGCGCCGAGTGCGAGCA
>JBIIFR010000231.1:0-3409 GCA_044237215.1 Gaiellales bacterium | reverse complement strand
GCATCAACGGCTTCGGTCGCATGGGACGGCTCGCGCTACGGGCTGCCTGGGCCTGGCCCGAGCTCGAGTTCGTCCACGTCAACGAGGCCCACGGCGACGCCGCCACGTGCGCGCACCTGCTCGAGTTCGACTCCGTCCATGGCCGCTGGCCACACACGGTCGCCGCCGAAGGCGCGGCGATCTCGATCGACGGCACGCTGATCTCGACGTCGCAGGAGGCGGATCCGGCCGCGATCCCGTGGGGCGACATGGGTATCGACCTCGTGCTCGAGTCGACCGGACGTTTCAAGACCCTCGACACGCTGCAGCCCCACTTCGACAACGGCGCACAAAAGGTCGTGGTGGCAGCTCCGGTCAAGGATCCCGCCGCCCTCAACGTGGTGATGGGGGTCAATGACCATCTCTACGACCCGTCGGTGCACGACATCGTGACCGCCGCCTCGTGCACGACCAATTGTCTGGCCCCCGTCGTCAAGGTCATCCACGAGGGCATCGGTATCCGCCACGGGCTGATCACGACGCTGCACGATCTCACCAACACGCAGACGCTCGTCGATGCGCCGCACAAGGACCTGCGTCGGGCCCGCGCGGCAGGCCTGTCGCTGATTCCCACCACGACCGGCTCCGCCACGGCGATCGGACTGATCTTCCCCGAGCTGGAGGGCCGCCTCAACGGCCTGGCGGTACGCGTGCCGCTGCTCAACGCCTCGCTGACCGACTGCGTCTTCGAGGTCGCCCGCACGACCACCGCCGAGGAGGTCAACGCCCTGCTGCGCGCCGCCAGCGAGGGCCCGCTCGGCCACATCCTCGGCTACGAGGAGCGCCCGCTCGTCTCCGTCGACTACAAAGACGATCCGCGCTCGTCAATCGTCGATGCCCTCTCGACGATGGTTGTCGGCGGCACGCAGGTCAAGATCCTCGCGTGGTACGACAACGAGTGGGGCTACGCCAACCGCTGGGCAGAGCTGGCGCGCCTCGTCGGCGCGCGGCTGCAGGACTAGGCTCGCCGGATGAGCACCGCCGCCCGCGCGGGTGATCTGCGCAACTACGCGCTCGTGACGGCCGCCTACTGGGCGGACACGATCACCGACGGGGCGATCCGGATCCTCGTCCTGTTCTACTTCTACGACCTCGGCTACAGCCCGCTCGAGGTCGCCTCGCTGTTTCTCTTCTACGAGGCCTTCGGGATCCTCACGAACCTGTTCGGCGGCTGGATTGCGGCGCGCTTCGGCCTCAAGTCGACGCTACTCGGCGGCCTGACCCTGCAGATCGGCGCGCTCCTGATGCTCGCCCTGGCCCCCGATCCGTGGCTCGTCGTGCCGTACGTGATGGCCTCGCAGGCCGTCAGCGGCGTCGCCAAGGACCTCACCAAGATGAGCTCCAAGAGCGCCGTCCGGCTGGTCGTGCCCGAGGGTTCGACCGAGGCCCTCTTCAAATGGGTGGCGATCCTGACGGGCTCCAAGAACGCGCTGAAGGGCGTCGGCTTCTTCCTCGGCGGCCTGCTGTTGACCGTGGTCGGGTTCCAGCCCGCGCTCGGCATCCTCGCGGTGTTCGTCGGCGCTGCCCTGCTCCTGGTCCTCGTCGCCGTCCACGGCGAGCTCGGCCGACCCGACGCCAAGGCGCGCTTCCGGCACATGTTCTCGCACAACCGCGCCGTCAACCTGCTCGCCGCCGCACGCATCTTCCTGTTCGCCTCGCGCGACGTGTGGTTCGTCGTCGGCCTGCCCGTCTTCCTCCGTAGCGTGCTCGGCTGGAGCTTCTGGGAGGTCGGAACCTTCATGGCGGTCTGGGTGATCGGCTACGGCATCGTGCAGGCCTTCGCCCCACGGCTTCTGCGCCGCCACGGCGAGCCGACCGGCCCGACCGCCGCGTGGCTCGCGTTCGCGCTCGCGCTGCTGCCCGCCGGCATCGCCATTGCCCTCGCCGTCGACTTCGACCCGACGATCGTGCTGGTCGTCGGCCTGATCGTCTTCGGCGCCGTCTTCGCCCTCAACTCCGCCGTCCACTCGTTCCTGATCCTGCACTACGCCGACGGCGACAAGGTCGCAATGAACGTCGGCTTCTACTACATGGCGAACGCCGGTGGACGGCTGGCGGGCACGATCCTGTCCGGGCTGCTCTACCAGTGGCAGGGGCTCGAGGCGTGCCTGTGGGCATCCGCCGTGATGGTGCTGGCGGCTGGGGCGATCTCGCTGATGCTGCCGCGAGGAGCAACCACATCCGCGCGGTTGTGATGTCCTCCCGGAGCGCGAGCCGGCCGGGATCACGGGGACATCGCAACCGCGCGGATGTGATGTCCCCTCGCCACGCCTGATCCACCAGGAAGAGCGATTCCCCGGGTTGTGGTGTTCCCCGCGGGGGACACCACAACCCGGGGGATCCCAGGTCCGCCCGTTGGGCGGACCTGGTTACCCGCGTGCCTTGACGAGCTCGGTCAGCTTCGGGACGACGGTGTTGAGGTCGCCGATGATGCCGAAGTCGGCGTAGTCGAAGATCGGGGCGTTCTTGTCCTTGTTGATCGCGACGATCGTGCCGGAGCCCTGCATGCCCACCTTGTGCTGGATCGCGCCGGAGATGCCGCACGCGACGTACAGCTTCGGCGTGACGGTCTTGCCCGTCTGGCCAACCTGAGCGCTGTAGGGGTACCAGCCGGCGTCGACGACGGCGCGCGTCGCGGCGACGGCACCGCCGAAGGCGGAGGCGCACTCCTCGACGAGGGCGAAGCCGGCGGCGTCGCCGAGCCCGCGGCCACCGGCCACGAGCACGTCGGCGGCGCCGATATCCGGACCGGAGTCCTCGGCGTCCTCGTGACCGACCAGCTGGACGGCCTGCGAGTAGGACCGGAAGGCCGGGGCAATGCGCTCCACCGGTGCGGAGCCTCCGTTGCCCTCGGTCGCCGCGAACGCGTTGGCACGCGTGACGACGACGCCGACCGGCGTGGTGAAGCCGCAATGAGCCAGCACCGAGTCACCGAGACCGGAACGGCGGGTCACGAGCGCCCCGCCCTCCCCGTGCAGCTCGACGGCATCGATCACGATGCCGGCGCCGAGGCGCGCGGCCAAGCCCGCCATGGCGTCAGCGGACATGATCGAGGCACCGGCGAGCCAGTAGCGGTACTGACCGCTCTCCTGCGCCGTGGCGCAGGCGTCGACGACCGGCTGAGCGATACCGCTGGCGAGCGCAGCGTCATCGGCCACGACCACCTTGGCCGCACCGAAGCCACCGAGGGCACCCATCGCCGCGTCGTCCAGACCCGAGCCGCAGACGATCGCGTCGACCGGCTCGCCGATGGCGGCACCGAGCCGAGCCGCCTCCTCGAGCACGCCGAGGGACCCCTTGGCGATCTGACCGCCCTGAACCTCACAGAGCACCGCAATGCCGGCCATTATGCGACCACCTTCTTCTCGAT
>JBIIFR010000230.1:0-3417 GCA_044237215.1 Gaiellales bacterium | reverse complement strand
TGACCTTCAGCAGATCATTCATGGAGGAGACCTCCTCGACCTGCTCCTTCAGGAACCACTGCATGAACTGCTCGGCCTGATAATCGCTCTCGGCCCGCGCGGCGTTCGCCAGCGCGGTGATCTGCGCCGTGACGCGCTTCTCCTGCGCCAGCGCCAGCTCGACGGGCTCGACGGCGCTCGCGAAATCCGACTTGGGCTGCGCCACTCCCGGCAGCGCCGCGACACGGTCGGTGTCCATCTGGAACTTGAGCAGCATCATCGCGTGATTGCGCTCTTCCACCGCCTGCTGGTAGAAGAAGCCGGCAAGCTCGGGCAGCGTCTGCTGCTCGAACCATGCGGCAACGGCGATGTACTGCTGGGAGGCGCCAAACTCGTTGCCGACCTGGTCGGCGAGCAGCGCGGTGAAGTCGGTGGCCATGACGTCAGACTACCCCACCGGCACAGAACGACCTTGCGGGTCAGGCGCACCGACGAGCGTGGCGCTTACGCAGCCCAATCGAGGGCGTCGCCCTCGTCGAGATCGAACCACTGGCGCATCGGCACGACGCCGCCCTGATGGGTCGGTTCATCGACCCGCAGGTAGTCGTTCGGCAGGTAGTCCCGCAGCGGCATCGCCTGCTCCAGCTGCGCGTTGCGCTGGCGTAGCTCGAGATGCTCGGCGATGGCATCTGTCAGAACGGTCCGGTTGAAGTCCTCCGTCGACACGAGATCCTCCTTCTCGCGGTGCAACGACACAAACGTATCTTGTGGCCCCCCGGACATCCGTCCGATGCAGCGACTACGGGTCGGCAAGCGGGGTACGCTGGCTCCATGAAAATCGTCGGCATCATCATCGGCGGGCTGATCGCACTCTTCGCCCTCCCCTTCCTTGCGATTGGGATCGGCATCGTCGGTTGGGTCGGCGACGGCACCGGGATCGACATCCCGATCAAGGGCCTCGACGCGCCGCCCAAGGTGGTGGCGATCGTCTCGCCCGCGTTCGACCTCGACACCACCGACCTGCCATCGCAGGTGACCGATGCGTCGGTGACGTTCGACGTCACGCCCGCACCGGGTGGTGCGCCGCTGTTCGTGGGACTGGCCGCCTCGCAGGACGTCGAGCGCTACCTGCGCAACGTCACCACGGCTCAGGTCGAGCCCACGCCACAGGACGGCGTAGCCGACGGCACCGCGCAGGCGCCGGCCGCAGAGGACGTCGTCTCGGGCAACGGCACAGCGGTGCAGCTCGTCGTCGAGCCGGGTGCGCGCACGCGCGTGGCCCCACCCGCGACGCGGCGCTTTTGGATCCGCCAGGCCGATACGGCAACCGGCGCCCTGACGGTCTCGCTCGCCGATCTCGACGGCCGGGACGTCCGCGTCGTCGTGCTGCGCGACGACGGCCGGCCCGGTCTGGCCGTCGACGCGTCGATGCGCTTCAGCGTGCCGTTTCTCTCAACGGTCGGCTGGTGGGCGCTCGGCATCGGGGTCGCAATCGGCCTCGTCGGCATCGGGCTGATCATCTGGATGATCGTCCTACTGAGCCGGCCAAAGCGGCCGCCCGCAGCGACGTCGACTGCGGCAGCGCCACCGTCCGAATCGACAGCCGCCGAGGGTCGGACGGAGGCCGTCGAGCCCCTCCCAGCCGTCGACACGACGCCTCTGCCAAAGCCACCCAGTGACGACGCCTCCTCGGGCTGACGTTTTCGTCTACCCTCCCGATTGGCCGTGCTAGGCGGGGAGTTTGCGGTTCCCTCGACCGGCAATCCGCTTTAGCCGGGCACCAATCCCCTCTCTCGGGGGGAACAAGGAGTACGTGGCACCACCAGGAGCGTTGATGGTCAGGTCCCGCGCGATCGGCAACCTCGAACCGTGTCAGGGCCGGAAGGCAGCAGCACTCAGAGAATCCGCCGGTGCGCCGCGGTTCCGCCTGATCGGAGTGACTGGCCGGTGAAACGGACCAACCGGTTCCCCACAACGGAGGGTGCACGGCCGCTACGTCTCCTCCGCGGGCCTCGCGCCCGCGGAGGTCGCGTGGCGCCCACGGGCGGCTGGTAGGCTCACAGCGTGTCCGCGCTCTACCGCCAGTACCGCCCGCAGGACCTCGCGCACGTCGTCGGCCAGCGCCACGTCGTGCAGACGCTGACCAACGCAATCGAGCAGGGCCGCGTACGCCACGCGTATCTCTTTGCCGGGCCGCGTGGCACCGGCAAGACGTCGCTGGCGAAGATCCTCGGCAAGTCGCTCAACTGCCAGAACGCGGATGGCCCGACGATCGCGCCGTGCCTCGAGTGCGAGTCGTGTCGCACCGTGCAGGACGGCACTGCCCTCGACGTCCTCGAGCTCGACGCGGCCTCCAACCGCGGCATCGACGACATCCGCGAGATCCGCGATCGCGTCAACCAGCAGCCCGTCCTCGGCCGCTACCGCGTCTACATCCTGGACGAGGCCCACTCCCTGACGACCGATGCCGCCAACGCGCTCCTGAAGACGCTCGAGGAGCCGCCGCCGCACGTCATCTTCATCCTCTGCACGACCGAGCCGCATCGCCTGCCCGACACCGTGCGTGGCCGCTGCCAGTCGTTCTCGTTCCTGCGCCCCACCCCGGACGAGCTGCTTGAGGCGCTGCGCCGGATTGCGGACGCCGAGTCGATCGGCGCCGACGACGATGTGCTGCGCCTGATCGCGCGCCACGCTGGCGGGTCGTTTCGCGATGCGATCTCGTCGCTCGACCAGCTGTCCTCGGCGAGCGGTGGCGCGATCGACACCGTCTCCGCACAGGCCATCCTCGGCGTCGTCGACGACGAGGTGCTGACGCGGCTCGTCGACGCCGTCAACGGCGGCGATGCCCGCACCGCGCTCGTCCTGCTCGACGAGCTCGTCGAGGGCGGCCAGGACCTCAGCCGCCTAATCCGCGACCTGATCGATCGACTCCGGTCCGTCCTCCTGACGCTCGAACTCGGGGCGCCCCCGCGCAGCGCGATGCTCGGGACGACCGTGGAGGAGGCCGTTCGGCGCGCCGCCGAGCAGATGACTGAGGCCGCCGCGATCACCCTGATCGACGGACTGCTCGACGCCGAAGGCTCGCTGCGCAGCGGAGCCGACGCCCGGCTCGCGCTCGAGATCCTGCTGATCAAGGCCGCGCGCCCCGCCGGCGACCGCACGCTCGACGGCGCGCTCCGCCGCATCGAGGCGCTCGAGGGTGGTGCGCCCGCCCGTGCCGCCGCACCGCTGCCGCCGCCGGTGGCGACGGAGCCGGCGCCTTTGCCCACCGCTGCCGCACCGCCCGCTGTCCCGGAGGCGCCGGTCGTCACGACGCCTCCCGCGCCCGCCGGCGCGTCGGAGGAGGCACCACCGTGGGATGCTCCGGCGGCTCCGCCCGCACCGCCGGCGCCGATCACGCCCGTCGCCGAGCCGGCAGAGCCCGAGTCGTTCCACGCC
>JBIIFR010000229.1:0-3439 GCA_044237215.1 Gaiellales bacterium | reverse complement strand
GTGGTGGCTCGGGGCGCCCGTGGCGACGACGATCGCGTCGAGCGTGTCGTCCTCGAGCAGGTCGTCGAAGCGATCGGTCAGCACCGTGCCGGGGTAGCGGCCCTCGAGGCGGGCGCGGTTGCCCTCGTCGAGATCGCAGGCGTAGGCCAGCTCGCAGCCGGGTGTCGCGGCGAGCGCGCGCGCCAGATTCGGGCCCCAGTAGCCGAGGCCGATGATGCCGATCCGGAGGGGGCTAGAGGCGCTGGACATTCGCGCCTCCGAGCGAGCGGCGGCCCGTCGCGTTGCGCAGGTCGAGCACGGCGGTCGCCTGGTCGACAACCATCGCGTAGTCGACGTCGTTGTGGCCGGTGACGATCACGACGCAGTCGGCGGCGGCCACCGTAGCGGCGGTCAGCGCAACCGACTCGAGCGCGAAGTCCGGCATGGCGGCGACGTGCGGATCGTGGTAGCTGAGGTGTGCCCCGCGCTCGCGCAGCAGCTCGATGATCGGCAGGGCGGGCGACTCGCGCATGTCGCCGACATCGTTCTTGTAGGCCACGCCGAGGATCAGGATGTCGGCACCGCGGACGCTCTTCGACGCGTCGTTGAGGGCGCGCGCGATGCGGTCGACGCAGTAGTGCGGCATGTTCTCGTTGACCTTGCCGGCCAGCTCGATGAACTCGGTCGAGAAGTCGTGCTCGCGCGCCTTCCACGTCAGGTAGAAGGGGTCGATCGGCAGGCAGTGCCCGCCGAGTCCGGGGCCGGGCTCGAAGCGCATGAAGCCGAACGGCTTGGTGGCTGCGGCGTCCACGACCTCCCAGACGTCGAGGCCCATGCGGTCGCAGAGCATCGCGAGCTCGTTGACGAGCGCGATGTTGACGGTGCGGAAGATGTTCTCGAGCAGCTTGGCGAGCTCGGCCGCTTCGGGCGAGGAGACCTGGACGATCGTGTCGACCGCGCCCTGGTAGACGGCCGCGGCGCGCTCGGCGCAGGCGGGTGTGAGGCCGCCCATCACCTTCGGCGTGGTGTGGACCGTGAAGTCGGTGCGGCCCGGGTCGATGCGCTCGGGCGACATCGCCAGGTGGAAGTCGGTGCCGGCCTTGAGGCCGCCCTCCTCCAGCATCGGCTGCAGCACCTCGCGTGTCGTGCCCGGGTACGTCGTCGACTCGAGGACGATGACGTGTCCCTTGCGCAGGTTGCGCGCGACGGCGGCCGTCGCGGAGCGGACGGCGCCGAGGTCGGGCTCGCGGTGCTCGGCGAGCGGCGTGGGGACGCAGATCAGGATCGCGTCGGCGTCGCGCAGCTCGCCCTCGTCCGTCGTGCCGGCGAGCACGCCTGCGTCGACGAGGCGCTTGAGGTCGGCGGAGTCGACGTCCTCGATGTACGAGTCGCCCGCGTTGAGGCGCTCCATCTTGTCCGCGGCCGGGTCGAGGCACACCACGGTGCGCCCTGCCTCTGCGAGGCGGACGGCGAGGGGGAGGCCGACGTAACCGGCGCCGACGACTGCGACATCGCGCTGCACGGGTGGGATGGTACCCGGCTCAGCGCCCGGGATGCCGCGTCAGGCGCCGAGCAGCACGTCGGCGATGCGCTCGGCGGCGTGCCCATCGCCGTACAGCGCAGGCCAGGCGGCGGGCTGCGGCGGGTGAGCGATCGCCGCGGCGATCGCCGTGGCGTCGTCGCCGACGAGCACGTTGCCGCCGGCCGCGACGGTCTCGACCCACTCGGTGCGGTCGCGCAGCGTCACGCACGGCACTCCGTGGAACCAGGCCTCCTTCTGCGCGCCGCCGGAGTCGGTCACGAGGACGCGCGCGCCGCGCAGGAGTGCGGTGAAGGCGAGGAAGGGAGCCGGCGGCACGATGCGCACACGCCCGCCGAAGGCGAGGCCCTCGCGCTCGAGGGCGGCGGCGGTACGAGGATGCAGCGGCAGCACGACGTCCGCGTCGAGCGCGCTGAGCGCCGCGACGAGGCGGCCGAGGGCCGGCTGGCGCGTGTTCGCCTCGCGGTGGATCGTGGCGAGCACGTAGCCGCCCGGCTCAAGGCCGAGCTCCGCCAGCGCGTCGGAGCGCTCTGCGATCGGTCCGAACAGGCGCGCGGCGTCGGCCATCACGTCGCCGACGACGCACACGCCGTCGGTGATGCCCTCGGCGGCCAGGTTGTCCGCACCGGTCTGCGAGGGCGCCAGCAGCACGTCGGAGATGCGGTCGACGAGCACGCGGTTGACCTCCTCCGGCATCGAGCGGTCGTACGAGCGCAGGCCGGCCTCGACGTGCGCGACGGGGATGCCGAGCTTGGCGGCGGCGAGCGCGGCGGCGAGCGTGGAGTTGGTATCGCCGTAGACGACGCACCAGTCCGGGCGCTCGGTGAGCAGCACGGGCTCGATGCGCTCGAGGATGCGCGCGGTCATCGCGGCATGCGAACCGGAGCCCACCGCCAGCCGGTGGGCCGGCGGTGCGATCCCAAGCTCGTCGTAGAACACCTGGGAGAGCTCGGGGTCGTAGTGCTGCCCCGTGTCGACGCCGACCACCTCGGCCCGCGCGGCCAGCGCCACGCAGAGCGGGGCGGCCTTGACGTACTGGGGGCGATTGCCCACGACGGAGAGCACCTTGGCCATCGCGTCATACGATATGCCTCATGCAACCGGCCCCCGTGCAGCGCCAGGACGAGGTGTTCTGCGTCGTCGACCGCGACGACCGCGTGCTCGGGTACCGCACGCGGGCTGAGTGCCACGCCGACGCGACCCTGATCCACCGGTCGGTCAGCGTGATCGTGGAGACCTCCGAGGGGATGCTGTTCCAGCGTCGCTCGCTGCGCAAGGACTCGTCGCCCGGCTGCTGGGACCTCGCCTGTTCGGGCCACGTCGACGGCGCGGAGACGTATCTCGAGGCGGTCGTACGCGAGCTGCGCGAGGAGCTCGGCTACGACGGCCCGGCGCCCGAGCACGTGGGCACGTTCCTCAACGAGCTCGGGGACGAGACCGAGATGGCCGGCGTCTTCCGGCTGCGCTCGGACGGCCCGTTCGCGCTGATGCTGCCCGAGGTGATCGGGCTCGACGTGTTCCCGGCGGGGGCGTGGCCGAGTCCGCTGACGCCGAGCGCACAGCTGAATCTGGCGCTGGTCGGGTACACGCTGGGGTGAGTCGGCCCGGCGGAGCGCCTGCGCGTCTCCGCCTAGATGATCACGCCGTAGCCGCTCAGCTGCTGCGTGATCCGCGTCATCTGCCCGGTCGCCAACAGGACGCCGACGATGATCATCACGACGCCGGCGACGCGGTTGATCCACGCGCCGTACTTGCGGTACGCGCCGGTGCGCTCGAGGAGCCACGAGGCGAGCAGGCCGGACAGCAGGAACGGCACGCCGAGGCCGATGCCGTAGGCGAGCAGCAGCAGCGAGCCGCCGGCCGAGCCCTGCGTGGCGGCGTAGAGCAGGATCGACGTGAGGATCGGGCCGATGCACGGCG
>JBIIFR010000228.1:0-3444 GCA_044237215.1 Gaiellales bacterium | reverse complement strand
GGCGGGGGCCGACGAGGCCAACGATCGCCAGTCGTGGGTGCGCGTGCTCGGCCTCACCGAGGCGCAGGCGCGTGCCGAGGCCTCGTGGCAGCGTGCCGATGCGCTG
Source organism: Gaiellales bacterium (assembly GCA_044237215.1). Taxonomy (GTDB): domain Bacteria; phylum Actinomycetota; class Thermoleophilia; order Gaiellales; family F1-60-MAGs149; genus F1-60-MAGs149. Next base: position 3,338 of record JBIIFR010000228.1, on the reverse strand, counting down.
CTCGACGCGCTGCCCGGCGAGCCCGTGGCGCTGCGCGCGGTGATCGAGACGATCTACCGGCGGACCAGCTGATGGCGGGAGCGGGGCGGGAGCGCCTCGATCAGGCGCTCGCCGCCCGTGGGCTCGCACCGACCCGCTCGAAGGCTCAGGCCTGGATTCTCGCCGGGCTCGTCACCGTCGACGGCGAGCCGGCCCGGACGGCAGGCCAGCAGGTGACGGACGGCCACGAACTCGCCGTGCGGGATCTGCCGCGCTTCGTCTCCCGCGCCGGCGACAAGCTCGACGGCATGCTGGAGCACCTCGGCTGGGATGCGACCGGCGCCGACGTCCTCGACATCGGCGCCTCGACCGGCGGCTTCACCGACTGCCTCCTACAGCGCGGTGCCGCCCGCGTGATCGCCGTCGACGTCGGCTACGGGCAGCTCGACCACCGCCTGCGCGAGGATCCGCGCGTGACGGTCATGGAGCGCACGAACGCGCGCACGCTCGCGTCGGACACGCTTCCGTTCGCGCCGGATCTGATCGTCGCGGACGTGTCGTTCATCTCGCTGCGTCACATCCTCGGCCCCGCGATCGCCTGTGCCAGAGCGCCCTGGCGCGCGATCGTGCTCGTCAAGCCGCAGTTCGAGGCACAGCCGGCCGACGTCGGCAAGGGCGGCGTCGTGCGAGACCCCGTGGTGCGCCGCCGGGCGATCGCCTCGGTCGCCCGCTACGCTTCCGATCTCGGCGCGATTCCGCTGGAGGCCCGCGATTCTGGCTTCCCCGGGCCCGCCGGTAATCACGAATACCCCCTTGCCCTCGTCTCCCAGGACCACCCTCTCGCCCGTGACGCCCACCCCGACCCCGAGCGCATCGCCCTCGACGCCATCGGCGACGCCTGACGTCAAGCGCATCCTGCTGGTCACGCACGGTGACCCCGCGGTCACCGCCGTTACCCTGCCCGGGCTGGCCGCCGCCGTGGCTGCCGCGGGCGTCGAACTGGTGCTCAGCGAGGACGAGTCGGCCAAGCACCCCGACCTCGAACCGGTCAGCGTCGACCGCCCGGATGAGGTCGACCTGATCCTCGTGCTCGGCGGCGACGGCACGATGCTGCGCGCCATGCACCGCGTGATCGACCGCCCGGTCGCCTGCGTCGGGGTCAACTACGGCACCTTCGGCTTCCTCACGACGATGCGGGCGAACGAGCTGCTCGAGCGCCTGCCCGACGTGCTCGGCGGCGGCCTCGAGATCGTCGCCCTGCCGACGGTCTCGGTCGAGACGCCCGACGGGCGCTTCATCGCCATCAACGACGTCCTCGTGACGGCCGACCAGCTCGGCCGCATGGCCGTCCTCGAGTGGGCCGTCAACGGTGTCGACCTCGGCCAGCGCGGCTGCGATGGCATCCTCGTCGCCACCCCGGCCGGCTCAACCGGCTACAACCTCTCCGCGGGCGGCCCGGTCATCGAGTGGGGCGTCGATGCCGTCACCGTCACCTTCGTCGCGCCGCACTCGCTCGACGGGCGTCCCCTGATCCTCGGCCGCGGCCATGAGGTGCGCGTCGTCTCCCGCACGCGCGACGTTGGTAGCCGCATCGTGGTGGATGGTCATCCGCTCGCGCACCTGGGCAAGGGCGAGGCGACGACGATCCGGATGGCACCCGAGGTGGCGCGGCTCGCGATCCTGCCGAACCGCCCGTTCCTGTCCCGGTACCGCGACAAGTTCGGACGCTGACGGTGCTGGAGCGGCTGCACGTCGACAACCTGGTGGTGCTCCGCAGCGCGGAGATCGAGCCCGCTGCAGGCATGACGGTGATCACCGGCGAGACCGGTGCGGGCAAGACGATCCTGGCCGGCGCGCTCGGCCTCGTGCTCGGCGCGAAGGGCGAGGCCGGACTGGTCGGGCCGCACGCCGAGCAGGTCGAGGTCGAGGCGACGTTCCGGATCGATGAGGCGCTGCTCGGCGACGAGGCCTTCGCCGGCGTCCGGGAGCTGATCGACGATCTGGACGATGGCCTGCTGGTCGCGCGTCGGCTCGGCGCCGACGGTCGCGGCCGCACGTTGATCCAGGGGCGCAGCGCCACGCGCGGCGCGCTCGAGGATGCCGGCGGACGCCTCGTTGGCGTCGTCTCCCAGCATGAATCGCGCCGGCTCGCCAAGCCGGCGGCGCAGCGTGCCATCCTCGACGCCTTCGGTGGCGAGCAGCAGGCGGCCCGGGTGGCGGCGATGGCTGCTGCCTGGCGCGCGCTGGTGGCCGCCCGCACGGCGCGTGAGGAGGCCGAGCGCGAGGCGGCGGGACTCGCCGGCCGCGTCGCGGAGCTGGAGGGCATTGCCGAGCGCATCGCGGAGATCCAGCCGCGGACGGGAGAGCTGGATGAACTCGAGGCGGAGCGCCAGCGCCTGCGCTACGCGGACGTGCTCGCCGAGGGCACCTCGGGCGCGGCCGCCCTGCTGTCACCTGACGACGGTGCCGGCGCGCTCGGTCTGACGGGCGATGCCGAGCGCGCGGTGCGCAGCGCCGCCGAGCGGGACCCCGAGCTGGCCCCGATCGCCGAGGAGCTGCGCGAGGCCGTGATTCGGCTCGAGGAGGCCTCACGCTCGCTGCACGCCTACGCCGACGGAATCGAGCACGACCCGGCCCGACTCGAGCAGGTCGAGGCGCGCCTCGACCGCCTGACCGACCTCGTGCGCCGCCACGGCTCGCTCGACGAGGCGATCGCAGCCGGGGAGGAGGCCGAGCGCCTGCTCGCCATGGTGCGCGGCGATGCCGGCGGACTCGGCGCGGTCCAGGCCGCGGAGGCGCAGGCCCAGACCGCGGCCGACGCCGCGGCGGCCGCGCTGCGGAAGGCGCGGGCGGCACTCGCGCCGAAGCTCGCCAAGGCCGTCCAGGGGCACCTCGCCGACCTCGGCATGGGCGACGCCGCCGTCGAGCTCGAACTGGTCGAGCGCGACCTCGGCGTCACCGGCACCGACGAGGTCCGAATCCTGCTCGCGCCCAACCCGGGCCTCCGGCCCGCTGCGATCGCCGATGCCGCCTCGGGTGGCGAGCTGTCCCGCGTCGCGCTCGCGCTGCGCGTCGCCGCGCACGACCACGCCGCGGTTCCGACGCTCGTCTTCGACGAGGTCGACGCGGGGGTCGGTGGCGCCACCGCGGTCGCCGTCGGACAGAAGCTGCGCGAGCTGGCCGCCTCCACGCAGGTGATCGTGATCACGCACCTCGCGCAGATCGCCGCGCTCGCCGACCGCCACTACCGCGTGCTGAAGGTCGCGGGCGACCCCACGGAGACGACGATCGAGCTGCTCGACGACGCCGGCATCGACGCCGAGCTGGCCCGGATGCTTGGTGGCGACGCCTCGGCGGCC
>JBIIFR010000227.1:0-3451 GCA_044237215.1 Gaiellales bacterium | reverse complement strand
AGCGCGTCGATCTGGTCCTGATACTTGCCGCTCGGGACGGCCTTGACCAGCCCGATCCAGTGGTCGATAGGCTGGCCGTGCTTCTGCTCGATCGCCGGCCAGTGGGCCGTGCGATCGCCGCTCGTGGCTGCCATGTGAGCAGTGTACGGCGTGACGAGATGGGAGCAACCGTGCCCGTGACCGCGCGCGGCCTCTAGATCGCGAGAAGGCCGGCCCCGGCGATGGTGATGCCCATCGCCACGAGTTCTGAGCGAGCCATGCGCTCGCGGAGAAACATCAGAGCGAGCACGGCGACGACCAGCGGAGCGAGTCCGGTGAGGACTGAGACGACGCCAACGTTGCCCAAGTTCGCCGCCGTGAAGAACAGCACGTTGCCCATGGCGAGCGCCGCGCCGGCTCCAGCGAGTCGGATCAGCGACGGGCGGGTCAAGCCGCCGAACGACTTGCTGACGAAGATCAGCATCACCGCGGAGAACAGGATCTGCGGTACGAGGGAGATCAAGACGGTGATGGGGATACTCACGCGCGAGCCGCGATCCTCGAGCACGATCGCGAGTCCCCAGAACAGCGACGCGACGAGCGCCAGGACGATCGCCTCCACGGAGGAGGTCTCTCCCGGCTTGCGCCGCATGGCGGGTAGGAAGAACACGGTGATGCCAAGCGCGATCACGACGATGCCGACCACGTCCGACGGCGAGAGTTCCTCACCGATCAGGAACGAATAGGCCAGCGGCACGAGCCCGCTGGTGGCGCCGATGCCCGCGACGACACCCAGCTTGCCGCGCTGGAACGCCTTGAGCATCACCACGCTCGCAATCAGGGCACAGATGCCGGCCACCGTTCCCGGCAGCACGTCCTTCGGAGCGAACATCATCGCGTCTGTGCGCCAGGACGAGACGAGATAGAACGCTATGCCCACCAGCGAAGTGACCAGCACGATCGCGTAGGGCGAAACGCGCCCGCGATACTGGCCGATACCGAACTTCCAGACGCCAAAGAGGATGGCGCTCGCGATGGCCAGGGTCACCGACACTCGGGCCAACATAACGGATGGCCCCGAGCTGCCTCAGATATTCACCGCGCCGGATTCGCCGACGTCGTGCCCCGGTGTGGTCGGCGTGCACGCAGCTAGGGCTGGATTGGTCCGTCCGGCATGAAGGCCATCCGAACGTTGTTCAGAGTGCGGGATTACACTCGTAAGCGGACGAGTTGCTGATATTGGAGTAGACTTGCTATGTTGCCAGCATGAATCGATCCGTGAAGGTCCTCTGTCTGTCTGTTGTGTCCGTCGCGCTGCTTGGTGGTTCGGCTCAGGCCAACACCGTCAACGGCTGCGAGATCAAGCATCACACGACGTGTCATAAGCACGACCTCCGCGGCGCTGATCTGCGCGGTGCTGTGTTGCATAACAGCGTCCTGCCTGACGCCAACCTGCGCAACGCCGATCTGCGCGAAGCAATCCTGCATCACGCCAACCTGCGTGGCGCTGATCTGCGCGGCGCTGTGCTGCATAAGGGCAATCTGCGCAGCATCAATCTCCAAAACGCCGATCTGCGCGGTGCCGACCTACGCGGAGTTGATCTCCGCGGAGCCAACTTGCGCGGAGCAAACCTCAAGGGCGCGAAGCTTCATCACCTCTCAGCACCACCGAAGAAGGGCACGCGAAACACCCCGGGCTGTGCACCAAATTGCAGAGGGGCAAACCTCCAACATGCGGATCTGACGTTCGCGGACCTCGGGAAGGCGAACTTGCAATACGCGCGCATGGATAATGCGAACTTGTCCTACGCGAACCTGGGCGAGGCGAAGGCGGGTAACTCGAGCCTGGAGAATGCGAATCTCTTCGACGCGTATCTGCACCAGGCCGACTTTACCGGCGCGTATGGGCGCAATGCGAACTTTTCCTGGGCGAACCTGAATTCGGCAGACCTAGAAGGCGCGGACTTTCACGGCTCTAACCTCCAATATTCGACCGCGATCTCCGCGAACCTGCAAGAAGTGAACTTTGACGACTCGAACTTCGAAAGCGCGGACCTGACCGACGCGAACATGTGGGGTGCCCACCTTCACCGCGCACGGTTTTACACCTCGACTGTCGGCGGCGTGGACTTTACCTACGCGGCCTTTAAGTACAACGAAGTGTGGGGCTGGTACAGGACAGGCGCGACCTTCACCTATGCGACCGGCTGCGCGACCGTCACTCCCAGCGGATCCCTCAACAACGTCGGCTGCGCTGGGGGGGGTGCGGCTAATGGAACTGGAACCGACGGGCCTACTCGGCCCGCCGGTACCTGAGAACGGAGCCGATCCGCGCAACGCTCTGCCGTCGCACTGCCCCGCCCTGCTCAAAGCGCGAGAGGGTCGTCTGCCGGGTGGAGTTGGCCCGATTTCGTGAACACTTCACTTGGGCGCGATGAGGAGCCCGGAGAGGAGTTCGTTAAAGCGGGCCAACTCCAGGTGCGCGTAGCACGCGCGTAGTTCGTGGAGCGCTAGACACTGCACGACGCTGCGAGTAGTCTCTTCGGGCCCGAACACACCCCAAACGGAATAACCGCTCAAGTACGCGGGAATCCCAGTGTTCAAGAGGTTTTCAGCGCATCGAGAAGAGTGCCCCCGGCATGATTCGAACATGCGACGCACGGTTTAGGAAACCGATGCTCTATCCCCTGAGCTACGGGGGCGGCGAGGGCATTCTACGGCGCGGCGGGACCGTTGAGGCCTAGTCCCTCCCCACGCCGGGGTCGACCCCGGCGCGAGCATGCCCGCGGTGGGGAGAGGGGACCCGGGCCCCTCTCCCCACCAATGGGCGCTAGAAGCCCACGCGGACGGCGGCCGAGAAGATCGTCTGCGTGCCCGCGCTGTTCGTGTAGATGATCCGGCAGCGCACGCGCGCACCGGCGTCGGTCCAGCGCGTCCAGTACGTCGCTGCATCCGCATCCGCGATCGCGCGACCGTTGCGCTGCCACTGGTACGTGACCTGCGGCGCCGGCGTACCGGTCGCGACCGGCGGCCGCACGCGCAGCTGGTGGCCGACCCCGCGCGTGCCGGTGACCCGCAGCCCTCTCGCCGGCGCCTGCACGCGCGGCGCGATGGTCACCGCCGCCGGGGTCGCTGCCGGGGTCGCTGCTGGGGTCGGGGTCGGGGTCGGAGCCGGAGCCGGAGCCGGCTCCTCTGCTGCGACGTCGGCGAGCACCCCGCCAATAAAGCTGGTGTAGGTGCTGACCCGGGCGTAGACGCCGGGGTAGGCCGCGAGCCCGCACCCGCGGCCGAACGAGACGATCCCGACGAGCGTTCTCGTTACCGTGGAGCCCGTTCCCTGGAAGTCCGCGGTGAGCGGGCCGCCGCTGTCGCCCTGGCACGAATCGCTACCGCCGTCGGTGAGATCGCCGGCACAGAGCATCTTGACCTCGTCGAACGTCGATCCGTAGGCCGCGTCGCAGGCGCTGTTGGC
>JBIIFR010000226.1:0-3477 GCA_044237215.1 Gaiellales bacterium | reverse complement strand
ATCCGCACGCAGCCTGATGAGGCGCGGCGGCTCGTGATCACGTTCGCGGAGTACTGCCGCTCGACGCTGCGGCAGCCGTCGCAGTTCGTCTCGTTCGCGGACGAGATGGCGCACGTGGAGGCGTACCTCGAGCTGGAGCAGGCGCGCTTCGGCCACGACCTGATCGTGGAGCGGCGCATCGGCCCGGCCGCGAACGCGGTGATGGTGCCGCCGTTCCTCGTGCAGCCACTGGTGGAGAACGCGATCAAGCACGGCAAGACAGACCAGCCGCTGCGCGTCGTCATCCGCGCCGACGTGCGCTTTGGTCGGCTGCGCGTGATCGTGCGCGACAACGGCCGGGGCATCACGCAGGAAGACGCGGAGCACGTGCTCGAGCCGGGCTTCGGTAGCGGCGCGGCCGGTCTTGGGCTGGCCAGCGTTCACCGGCGGATCCAGGCGTACTACGGGGAGCAGGGCCGGCTGCGGATTGCCAGCGCGCCGGTGCTCGGCACGTCGATCAGCATCCTCGTGCCGATCGAGCCGCCGGCTGCCGTCGAGGTCGCCGCATGACGCTGCTCGCCCTGATCGTCGACGACGAGGCGCCGGCCCGCGGCGAGCTGCGCCATCTCCTCACCGGCATCGACGGCATCGAGGTGGCGGGCGAAGCCGCAAGCGCGCGCGAGGCGCTGGTGCTGGCCGAGCGCATGGCCTACGACGTCGTGTTCCTCGACATCTCGATGCCTGGGGGCAAGGGTGGCATCGAGCTCGCCAAGACGCTGGCTGATCTGCCGCACCGACCGACGGTAGTGTTCGTGACGGCGCATGACGATCGCGCGATTCAGGCGTTCTCGGTCGAGGCCGTCGACTACCTGCTCAAGCCGGTACGCGAGGATCGGCTGCTGACGACGGTGCGTCGCGTCGCGGCGATTCGTGCGGGCACCGCCCCGGGGTCGGCGCTGGAGGCGCGCATCCCGGTCGTCGGTGACGGCGACGGGACGCTGCTGATCGACCCGGCGGACGTCGCCTATGCGGAGGCCGATCGCGATCGTTCACGCATCGTCCTCGTCGATGGTCGCGTGCTCGACTCGCCCCGCTCGCTGCGGGCGCTCGAGGATCTGCTGCCCAGCACGTTCATGCGTATCCACCGCTCCCAGATCGTGAATCTCGGCCTCGTTGCGGCGCTCGAGCCGCTCGGTGAGGGCCGCGTGCAGGTGCGCCTCTCGGATGCTGGGGGGACAGCGCTCGAGGTGGCGCGCCGGCAGACCCGCGCCCTGCGCTTAGCACTTGGGCTGCGCTAGCCGAGCCCGGCTACGCTGCTCGGCATGGAGGCCCTGTTCGCAATCGAGGAGGCGCTCGTCGGGCTCGCGCCTGAGGACCGCACGGCGGCCGCTGCACCCGTGCTGATCGATCTCGTCTTCGACGCGCTCGCGATCGATGAGGACGAGCTCAACGCCGTGACCCGCCGGGGTCTGCTGCTCGCCGCCGCCGAGGGTAACCCCCGAGAGTCGTCGGCCGCCGGCTCGCGCGCGGCGCTCGAGACGGCGGCGGGCCTGATCGAGGACGGCTACGCCGAGCCGCTGGCCGGCGCGCTGGCCGAGCTCGCCGGCCTGGTGTCCGACACGTGCCCATGCACGGCCGCGGTCGTCGACGAGCTGCGCGGCGATGCGGTGCTGGCGGTCGAGGCCCTCGCCGTCGTTGCTCTGCATCGCGCGCTGGAGTAGCGGTGGCCGTCGATCTCCAGAAGGCGATCGCGCGGCTCAAGCCCGTGCAGGTGCGCACCATCATCGACGGTGCGCTGCGCGTCGAGCCCGACGACTTCGACGACCTGCCCGCGCCGCAGGTGATGCTGCGCGGTGACGGCTGGACGGGCGTTACCACCACGATCGATGGCGATGGCTACCGCGCGGTGCTGATCACCGCCGGCGGTCGGCGCACCTCGTCGCGCACCTGCACGGTGATCGATCCGGAGGGCGCGACGGTCGGTGCCTTCTCCGCGGACGATGCGGCGCGTATCGCCCTCGCCACCGCGGCCGGCCTGCTTGCGCCCCGCCTGGTCGGCACGGGCCCGATCACGCTCGGCGTGTTGGGTGCGGGGCCGCTGGCGCGACGCACGATCGCCGAGCTCCAGCACGCGCTGCCGCTCGGAGCGATCACGATTCACGACCCCGACCCGACTGCAGCCGCAGCGGCCGCCGAGTTCGGCCGCGTCGTCGGCGATGCCGCGACGGCGGTGCGGGACGCCCGGCTGGTCCTCACCGCCACCAACGCCCGCGACCCTGCCCTGCGCGCCGACTGGGTTGCGCCCGGCGCCTCGATCATCGCCCTCGGCGCCGACCGCCGCGGCCGCCGCGAGCTCGACTACCGCCTGCTCGCCGACGCCGCCTTCGTCACGTGCGACGCGCCGCTGGTAGCGCGCGTGCTCGCCGACGACCTGCGCGAGTGCGTGGAGGAGGGGCACCTCGACTGGCAGGAGGTCACGCCGCTGCGCGACGTCCTGATCGGCGCGGCTGATGCCCGCGTCACCGCGGACGATCTGGTCGTCGCCAAGCTGATCGACGCCACGCCCGGCGTGCTCGCGCTCGCGCGCGCTGCCCTGAAGCGCTAGAGGCTGTCGAGCATCGCGCGCATCTGCGCGATGATCTCGTCGCCGACGACCTCGGCGACTTCGGGATGGTCCAGCACCTTCTCGTGCGAGCCGGCCTCTTCGCGCTCGACCACGTAGGAGTCCTGCATGACCTCGTGGAGGGTGCGACCGGCATGGACCTCGCGCAGCACGTGCTGCAGGATCTCCTCGTCGCGGTGCTGGGGGCTGGGCGGGATGACGTCGTGATCGCTCATGCGCAAAATCCTAGCCGCAGCGGGTGCCGTCCGCGCGCACGGCGTGGACGAAGGAAGAGCGTTGGTAGGCTCGATTCACCGCGACCGCTGGAGACCCCGTGCACGTACGCGTCGGACATAGCCCGGATCCCGATGACGCCTTCATGGTGTGGGCGATCGCGGAGCGCGCGCTCGACCTGCGCGGCTTCGAGATCGAGCTCGTGCCGGCCGATATCCAGACGCTCAACGTGTGGGCAGGTGAGGGTCGCCTCGAGGCGACCGCCATGTCAGTCGGTGCGTACCCCGGCGTGCAGGACGTGTACCGCCTGCTCGGCCACGGCGCTTCGCTCGGCGAGGGCTACGGCCCCGTCGTCGTCGCCAAGACCGACCTCGTGCCGGCCGATCTCGCGGGCAAGCGCGTCGCGGTCCCCGGCCCGCAGACCACCGCCTTTCTCACCGCCCGCCTGGCGCTGCCCGCCTTCGAGCCGGTGCAGCTCGACTTCGAGGCGATCATGGACGCCGTCGCCTCCGGCGACGTCGCGGCCGGCGTCGTGATCCATGAGGGCCAGCTGACGTGGGAGCAGGAGGGCTTCAAGCGCGTGCTCGATCTCGGCGCGTGGTGGGAGGGCGAGACCGGCATGCCGCTCCCGCTCGGCGCGGTCGCGATGCGTCGCGACGTGC
>JBIIFR010000225.1:0-3502 GCA_044237215.1 Gaiellales bacterium | reverse complement strand
GCACAACCCCCCGGAGGAGTTCCATGGACAACGCCCTACCCATTATCAGTGGCCTGGTGATCTCGGTCGTCTTCGCGATCGTCTGCGCCAGCCTCGCCGGCGGACGCAACCGCAGCCGCGTCGGCTGGGCGATCCTCGGCTTCTTCTTCCCGATCATCGCACTGGTTGTGCTGCTGATCCTGGGCAAGAAGAACCGCCAGAGCGCAGCCTAGAGCCGAGGAGGCGTGCCGCGATCCACGATCCCGGCACGCCCGAACGGCCGGGGCAAGCCCCGCTGCGTGACGGCGCGGGCTTGCCTGTCCCGACCCCAGGCGTACACTCGTGGCAGCCGCAATGCCGCGGTGCCGTCAGGGAGGTTCCCCGTGTCGAGTCTAGTTAGCGTCATCATCTATCTGGCAATTGGCGTCGCGTTCGCGTTCATCTGCCGCGGCATGGCCCGAAGTCGCAACCGCAGCTTGAACCTGTGGACAATCCTCGGCTTCTTCTTCCCGCTGATCTCCCTGATCGTCCTGCTCATCATGGGCAAGGACGACTCCAAGGCCGCGTCGGCGTAGTCGGCGACCGCACGCGCCGGGTGGTTCCCCGACGCGTGCGGATCGCCCGTCTCCCGGCCTCGCGTACGATCCGCCCGTGGCCGATCGTCCCTCCCGTGGTGATGTCGCCGATGTCGTGATCGAGTCGCTTGCGACCGGCGGTCGCGGTGTTGCGCGGATCGATGGCTATGTCGTCTTCGTCGATCGCGCCCTGCCTGGCGACCACGCCCGGATCCGTCTGCGCAGCGCGCGCCGCCGGCACGGCGAGGCCGACGTCGTCGAGTTGCTCGCCCCCGGCGCGGACCGCGTCGAGCCGACCTGTCCGCACGTCGGCCTGTGCGGCGGCTGCCGCTGGCAGACCTACGCCTACCCGGCGCAGCTCAAGGAGAAGGAGCAGCTCGTGCGCGACGCCATTGCGCGCATCGCCCACCTTCCCGACGTCCCCGTCGACGCGATCATCGGCGCTGAGCACAACCTCGAGTACCGCAACAAGGTCGAACTGACCTTCACCGAGACGGAGGAGGGACCCGCGCTCGGGTTCCATCGCGCCGGTCGCTGGGACCAGGTGCTCGAAGTCGACCGCTGCTTCCTGATCGGCGACGCCCCCAACGCGGCCAAGGACGCGATCCAGCGCTGGGCGCGCACCACCGACCTCGTCGGCTACGACCAGCGTCTCCACGAGGGTGACCTGCGGAACCTCGTGATCCGCCACTCGAAGCGCACCGGCGACGTCCTGCTGACGCTCGTGACGACCGACATCAACCTGCCGCGCCCCGGCAACCTCGTCGACGAGCTGATGGAGTCGGTACCCGGCTTCGTCGGACTCCTGCACTCGCGCAACAGTGGCCAGTCCGAGACGACCTACGGGCATCCCACGAAGATCGTCCACGGACAGGACTTCTACCGCGAGGAGATCCTCGGACTGACGCTTCACGTGCCGTGGAACGGCTTCCTGCAGACGAACACCGACATGTGCGAGAAGCTCTACGGCATCGCCATCGAGGAGGCGCGGCTGACGGGCAGCGAGGTGGTCTGGGACCTCTACAGCGGCATCGGCTCGATCGGACTCGCCCTGGCACGCGACGCCGGCCGCGTGGTCGGCATCGAGATCGTGCCCGAGGCCGTCGAGCAGGCCACGCAGAATGCGCAGCGCAACGGCATCGAGAACGCGGAGTTCATCGCGGGTGATGTCCAGAAGGCGATCGAGCCCCTGATCGAAGCCGGTGCACCGATGCCTGATCTGATCGTGATCGATCCGCCGCGGGCGGGTCTCACGCCGAAGGCGGTCAAGCGCGTGCTCGAACTTGGCGCGCAGACGATCGTCTACGTCTCGTGCAATCCGACCACGCTCGCCGGCAATGCCGTGCTGATGACCGAGGGCGGCTACGACCTCGAGGTCGTGCGCCCCGTTGACATGTTCCCGCACACGCCGCACGTCGAGTGCGTCGCGCGGTTCGTCAAGCGGGCCTGAGCGACGCTCAGTACGGGGGGAGGGCGCTGTACCAGCGCCCGAGTTCTTGGAAGGCCTTCCAGAAGCGGCGCTTGGAGGACTCCTCGTCGAGCGACTCGTCGATGTCCGGCGTGACGAGCGTCTCGATCGACGGCGTCAGCTGCTGCACCTCGCCGAACAGCGCAGGGTCGATCTGCTCAGCCAGGGGAACCTTGATGCGATTGAGGAAGTCCGCCGTCGCCGAGCCCATGCAGACGATGATCTTGGGCTCGGTAATCTGGATCTCGCGCAGCAGCACCTTCGCTGCAGATCCCTTGGCGTCCGCGAGGTCGTCGAGGCGGCACTTGGCGCAGTTGGTGCCGTAGATCGTCGTCGGATCGATGCCGACGCGGGTGACGCTCTTGAGGATCGCGCTGCCGGCACGACCGAAGAAGGCGACGCCCTCCTGGATCTCCGCGGGCTGTGCGGACGTCTTCAGCAGCATGATGTCGGCCATCGGGTGACCGGACCCGAGCACGGCGGTGCTTGTGGGGTCATCGGGATCGGCCCGGTCGGCGAGCTCGTCGCCCAGCGCATTCATGGCCTTGATGGCTCGGGCCAGGTATCGCTCGTTGATCTCGTCAGGTTCAGCCACGGCGCGTTCTGCGTCATTCGGCGCGCGGTGGTCGCCTCCTTGTACGGAACCACTTGCGTGCCTGCAGTGCGAGGAAGCTCTTCTCGTGCCGAACTACGCGGGCATCGCCGAGCGCGAGGGCCAGCGAGGCGGGGTCGTGGAAGGCGGGCAGCTCGAGACCGGCGGTGAAAAGCCCGGCCAGTACATGCTCATCGGAGCCGGCACCCGCGGGCAGTCCGAGCCGGCGCGCAAAGGCCAGCGCTGTCTCGTTGTAGTGCTCTCGGGCCAGCCGGCCGTTGGCCACCTCGAGTGCGTCGATGACCGGCGCCAGACGCTCGAGCAACGGCTCCGGCGGAATTGCGTGGTGCGCATCGAACGGGTGCGGCACGTAGACGAAGGCGCCTTGGGCGCGGATCGCCTCGACGGTGTCGGTGAAGCTCATGCCCGGCGGCACGTCCTCGGTCAGGTAGATGCCGATGACCTCGCCCTCGTCGCGCGTCTTGATCTCGCTGGCGACGGCAATGTGCAGCGGTACGCCGTGGGACTCGACGTGCGCCTTGGCGGCGTACCCGCCGGCGACGGAGTTGTGGTCCGTTACGCAGAGCGCACCGATGCCGAGCTCGACTGCGCGGTCGGCGAGCTCGTCGACGCCGGTGCTGCAGTCGTGCGAGTGGAAGGTGTGGAGGTGGAAGTCGGCGAGGATCGGCTCGGGCAGCGCAAGTGGCGAGGGTCGACGGGCTGGATCGGCCGCGAGGACGATCAGCGCCTTCGCGGTCTTCTTCGGAGCCGTCAGCCCCACACGCTCGGTGCTGGGGGCCGCATCGAGCACGACGCGAGCGAGCGGCGTGGTGTCATCGCCGACCAGTACGACGAGGTCATTGCCGCCCTGACCGATGATGCGGCGCA
>JBIIFR010000224.1:0-3510 GCA_044237215.1 Gaiellales bacterium | reverse complement strand
TCAGGTCGCGGCGCCGCGCCGTAGGATCCGCACATCACCCGTGCGGCGCGTGATGCCATCGGCATCCATCCGCTCGAGCAGCGCCTGCACGACTTTGCGGGATGAGCCGGTCGCGTCCCGCACCTGGGCGAGCGTCACTTCGCCGTCGCGCTCGCAGAGGGTGCGGACCAGCTGCACGGCCTCCGCGTAGGCGGCACCACTGACGGCGATGCCGTCGGGCAGGCGCGCGATGCGGCCGTCGCGGTCGAGTTGGGCGAGCACGGCCCACGCGTCATCGGCGGGCAGCGGCAGTTGCTCGACGAGGTCGGCCTGGCGGTGCGTCGCGAATGGCTCCCGGGCGAGCTGCGTGAGGATCGGCTCGGCGACTTCGAGCTCCGCCGCCCCGGTGCCGGTTCCGGCCAGGCGGACGCCGGCGCCGTCCCGTTCGAGCACGCCGTCGAGGATCAGCTGCTCGAGCAGCGCGTCGCGCCACGGCGTCTCCTTGAGCAGGGCAGCCATCGGCACGGACGGATCCAGTGGGTGTTCGATCGCGCGCGTCGAGAGCCGCGACTCGACCGCGTGGCGGATGGCCTCATAACGCGAGCGCGCCACGTACCAGTCGCCGAAGACGAGCACGTCGGGGGCAGCGGCGAGGGCGGTGGCGGCAGCGGCCGGCTCCATCAGGCCGCGCGTCGCCACGTCGGCGGCGCGGACCGCGCCCTCGCGCAGCATGGCCTGAACGATGGCGGTGGGATCGCCGGCGGCGAACGTGCGCAAACGCGCGCTGTCGGCCTCGCCGCCGCCATGACGGCGCGGGCGCGGATCGAGAATCGTCGCGCCGGCGATCGTGCCCGGTGGCGCGATCCGGCGGAGGACGACCCGGTCACCGCGGAGCGCTGCGATCGGCTCGGTTAGGCGCAGCTGCACCAGCCCGTCGCCGTCGAGCAGGACGGGCTTGGCGTGGGCGACGGTCGTGCCGTGGAGCACCTCGATCAGCTCGCCCCGGCGCAACGCATCGGCGCCCTCGAGCAGGTCGACGGCGACGTCGAGGCGGTAGGACGGAGTGGCCGGCGGTCCGGTCCACAGCACGCTGCCCGGAGGCACCTCGTCTCGCTCGACGCCGACGAGCGCGACGGCCACGCGGCTGCCGGCGCCGGCGCGCTCGGCGTCAGCGCCGTGGATCTGCAGCGAGCGCACGCGCGCCTGACGACCGGAGGGCTCGATCGTCACGGTCTCGCCGACGGCGAGCGTGCCCGACCAGAGCGTCCCCGTCACCACGGTGCCGATGCCGTGGAGGGCGAAGGTGCGGTCGACGGGGAGGCGCACGCGTCCGGCGTTGTCGCGTGATGGCGTCGCCTCGGCGGCGACCGCGATGGCGGCGATCAGCGCGTCGAGCCCGCTGCCGGTGGGGACGGAGACAGGGACGATGGCGGCGGCGGGGAACGGCGTGCCGGCGAGCGCGGCACGGACCTCGTCCGCGGCGGTGGCGCGCCGTGCGTCATCGACGAGGTCGGCCTTCGTCAGCGCCACGACCGCGTGCTCGACGCCGAGCAGCGAGAGGATCGCGAGGTGCTCGACGGTCTGCGGCATCACTCCGTCGTCGGCGGCGACGCAGATCAGCGCGAGGTCGATGCCGGTGGCACCGCCGACCATCGTCCGCACGAAGCGCTCGTGGCCGGGCACGTCGACGACGCTGAGTCGCAGGTCGTCGTCGAGCGCGAGCTCCGCGTAGCCGAGGACGATCGAGATGCCTCGCCGCCGCTCCTCCTCGAGCCGGTCGGTATCGACGCCGGTCAGCGCACGCACCAGCGTCGTCTTGCCGTGGTCGACGTGGCCGGCGGTCCCGAGCGTGAGGTGGCGCGTCATCGGCAGGCGTTGACGCGCGCGGCGATGACGGTCACGTCCGCGTCGTCGAGCAGCGTGCGGCAATCGAGCAGCAGCAGGCCATCCTCGATGCGCCCGAGGATCGCCGGTTCCCCGGTGCGTAGGGCCGCGTGCAGCGAGCCGTCCTGATCGGGCAGGGCGCAGGCCATGCTGGGCAGGTCCACCGTCGGCAGCGCACCGCCACCGATCCGGGCCGCCGACGCGACGACCTCGCCGCCGGTTGCCGCGGCGAGCGCCTCGGCGCGACGGCGAACCTCGGCGAGTGGGGTGCTGATCAGGCGCCGCACCGGCACGGCCGTGCGGGCGCGCTCGGGGTCGCCGTGCAGGCGCAGGGTGGCGTGGAGCGCGGCGAGGCTGAGGCGGTCGATGCGCAGCGCGCGCGCCAGCGGGTGGCGTCCGATCGTCTGTACGAGGTCGGCGCGCCCGGCGATGACGCCGGCCTGCGGTCCGCCGAGCAGCTTGTCGCCGGAGAAGAGGACGACGTCGGCGCCGTCGTCGATCGCCCCGCGGGCGGTCGGTTCGCCGGGCAGGTCCGGGTCGGGCAGGAGCAGCCCTGAGCCGATGTCATCGACGGTGACGACGCCGCGTTCGCGGCCGAGGCGCGCGAGCTCGGCGGTCGCGACCTCCTCGGTGAAGCCGATGACGCGGAAGTTCGAGGGGTGGGCGCGCAGGATCAGCGCCGTCGCCGGGGTGATCGCGGCGGCGTAGTCGTCGAGGCGGGTGCGGTTCGTTGCGCCGACCTCGACGAGGCGCGCACCGGCCTGCTCCATGATCGTCGGCAGGCGGAAGCCGTCGCCGATCTCGATCATCTGCCCGCGCGAGACGATTACCTCGCGACCATGGGCGAGCGCTGCGAGCGTGAGCACGAGCGCACCGGCCGCGTTGTTGACGGCCATACCGGACTCGGCACCGGTCAGGCGCGCAATCAGTGGACCGACGTGAGTCTGGCGGGAGCCGCGCTGGCCGGTCGCCAGGTCGAGCTCGAGATCGGCATAGCTGCCCGCGCTGGCCGTGACCGCCGCCACGGCCTCAGGGGCCAACGGCGAGCGGCCGAGGTTGGTGTGGACGATGACGCCGGTGGCGTTGATGACGGTGCGCAGAGGCTGCGCATCGAGCGCCCGGGCGGTGGCGACGATGATCGCCGTCTCGGCGGCGCGATCGGGCGCTGGCTCTGCGCCATCGAGCAACGCTGCGCGCCGCGCGTCAAGCGCCTGTCGCACGAGCTCGGCGGCACCGGCCTGACCGAGCTCAGCAACGAGCGCCGCGAGCGCGTCATCGCTCAGTACGTGCTCGACCGACGGCAGTTGTCGCAGCGCCTCCATGTGGCGAATGGTACGGGGAATCGCGCTGCCACCGTGCCGCGTCATTCGGCGTCGAGGGGAGAGGCTCTCTGATACCTTCCGGCTCTCGATGATTCACCTGTATCAGATCACCGGCTCCTCGTCCTTCGCGGCCCGCGCCGCCCTCGAAGAGGCCGGCGCCGCCTACGAGGCGGTCAATATCCATCCGCGCCTTCGGGATGCGATCCCGGCGTTCGCGGAGGTCAACCCGCTCAAGCGGGTGCCGGCACTGCAGGAGGGCGACGTCACGGTCTACGAGACCGGCGCCGTGCTGCTGCACATCGCCGACCGGTTTCCCGAAGCGGGC
>JBIIFR010000223.1:0-3519 GCA_044237215.1 Gaiellales bacterium | reverse complement strand
ACCGGCGATGAAGGCCTTCTCGCCCGCTCCCGTCAGAATCAGGCAGCCGACGTTCGTGTCGCGGCTGATCGCGTGGAGCTCGGAGCGGAACTCCTCGAGCAGCGACGACGACAGTGCGTTGAGCGCCTCGGGACGGTTGATGGTGAGGATCGCGACGCGATCCTCGTGACGCAGCTCGATGGCCATGGTCTTCCTCTTCTCCCCTAGGCCGCGGACTGCGCGGTCAGAAACTCGACGATCGCACTGGTGGGCGATCCCGGCGTGAACACCTCGGCGACGCCCAGCTGCTTCAACGCGGCAACATCATCGTTCGGAATCGTGCCGCCGACGACGACGCAGACGTCCTCGACGCCGCGCTCGCGCATCAGGTCGAGGATGCGCGGCACCAGCGTCATGTGGGCACCCGACAGGACGGAGATGCCGAGTGCGTCGGCGTCCTCCTCGAGGATCGTCTCGACGATCTGCTCCGGCGTCTGGTGCAGCCCCGTGTAGATGACCTCCATGCCCGCGTCGCGCAGCGCGCGGGCGATGACCTTGGCCCCTCGATCGTGCCCGTCGAGCCCGGGCTTGGCGATGACGACTCGCATACGGCGTTCCATGACGCTGAAGTGTAAACGGGAAGGGGACCCCGACCGCGCGCAGTACCATGCGAGCATGCATCGTCGCCTGTTCCCGTCCGTCCTCATCGCGCTCGTCGCCGTCGGCGCCGCGCTGGGCCTCGGGGCCTGCGGCGGCTCGGACGGCACCAAATTCGAGGAGTCCGGCGCGCCCTTCACGTTCAGCTACCCCTCCGACCTCCAAAAGGTCTACGCGCAGACGGGTCGCGAGATCCAGGGCCTGCCGCCGAAGTACAAGGTCGCGCTCGGTACGGACGAGACCAACGTCGTCGTCGCCGCCTACTACCAGCTGCCGAAGGACGTCTCGAAGCTGAAAAAGGGTGCCCTCGCCGTCGCCGTCGAGCGGTCCGCCCGCGCGCTCTCCCGCGCCCTCAAGGGCAGCGTCCCGCAGCGCACGGAGACCACGATGGGCGACCTGCCCGCCACCCAGTTCGAGTTCTCCACGCAGGGCAAGACGCTGACCACGCGCCTCATCTACGCCTTCCAGGGCAAGCAGCAGTACTTCCTGCGCTGCCAGTGGAACGCGGCCGGTGAGGAGACGATCCCCGGCGCGTGCGACCAGGTTGCGGACACGTTCGCGCCGGTCGGCTGACGCCGGTCCTCGCACATGGGCAGGGGTAGCCCCGCCGCAGTCCCGTCGTACGCGCGGCGATGTGGGAGTATTCGGAGTGTCATGCCGCCGCTTCGGTCCAGCCTCGCAGTCGCCCTCTCCGCTACCGCGCTGGTGCTGCTACTCGCCGGCTGCGCCGGTGACGACCGGGCGTCGGAGGTGCCGTCGACGACGACCGGCGAGGTCTCGGCGCACGTCGCGGCAGATCCATGCTCCCTCGACAGCTCCCACCACTCGCACCTGCGTCAGCGCTGCACGCGGGGCGCGGAGCAGGAGGTCGTGCAGCGTCCGGTGCGCGCACCGGACGCTGCCACGCAAGCGGCAAGGTGCGAGCGACCCACGCTGATGCAGGTGTACGCGCAAGACGATTGGATCGGCATCGCCAAGACGCTCGCGTCCGCTCCAGCGGGCTGCCTGGAGGCGTGGATCTCCGTACCGACCGAGCCGGGCAGTGATGGCGCGTGGCTGACGACCCGCCCGGGGATGAAGAAGCGCTTCGCGAAGATCGGCGGCAACGTCACGCCGATGCCCGAGGTCAACTTCAACGACTGGAACGCGTGGGGCAAGCAGCACCCGACGGTGTCGTGGTTCGAGCGCGGGCGACGGGCGCGCGCCGAGATGGAGCGTGCGGGCTACGACTTCGATAGCGGCGACCACTGGACCCTCAACGAGATCCCGGTGGCTGCACTCGTGGACGGCGCGGACCGCAAGGCCGTCAGCGATCTCGTGCGCGGCCTGCAGGGCAACAGCAAGCAACCGACCGGCGTGATCTACGTGGTGATGACGCCGCAGCCCGACGGTATGACACCCGCGCTCGAGTCCGAACTGCGCGCGTGGTTCGCCGACACCGCGTTCTGGAACGTGATGGAGCGCGGCGCCGTCGCCTGGAGCTCGGAGGCCTACGCGAGTATCCGCGATACCTGCGAGCCCGGCACGTCCGCGGCGCAGCAGGTGAAGGCGCTACGCCGCTACGCCTTCCATCGCGAGGTATTCGCCGAGCGCCTCGCCCTGCAGTCCGATTCCGCAGTCGCCAAGGTGCTGGAGCGCTCCGTCCCCCTCACCAACGCGGCCTGGGCGTGGACCGAGGCCTACGGCTTCACCGCCGTTCCGGCGCAGCTGATGAAGCGCTTCATCGCGTTGCAGGTGCAGGCGACCACCCGCCTCCTCCCCGACGGCACTCCCGTCGTCGGCTTCGGCTGGGCACCGAAGCGCTCGGAGGGCATGAGCGACGCCGCCTACCGCAACGACCTCGCCATCGTCGCCGCCGCCATCCGCGACGCCGTCGTCAACGACAACCGCACGAACGACCGGACGCACCCGAAGCCGTGCAGCTATGCGGGAGCGCAGCTCAAGCAGTGGTGAGAGCCGGGCTTGCGGGCAGCGTGGCACGCTGCTCCGTCTGCGCCGGATACGAGGTCGACCTGCTTCTGTGAGCGAGCGATCAACCGACTACCGCTCGCAGCCACTGTTCACGATTCCGCCGACCTACCGCGGGTGCGCCTGGCCATGCGGGTGGCGGGGAACTGCTCCTCGCCACCCGCACGAGCCTCAGCTCGGCTTGTTGAAGTTCGCGTAGGAGAGCATCGTCCACTTGCCGCCGTCGAACTGGAACGTACCCATGCTCGGGTTCGGCGCGGCCGTGTACTTCACTCCCTCGATGACCGACCCCTGGACCGCAATCCAGTACGTCACGACAATCGTCGTGCCGCTGCGCGTGACGCGGAACTGCGACAACTCATACCCGCTGAGACGAGCGGGGTTCTCCAGATAGGAGGCCTTGTCCTGACGGACGCCGTTGGTGCGCTGGATCTGGAAGACCGGGTTGAGGAACGGCCTCAGCGCGGGCGTGGGATCGTCCGCCTTGAGCATGTCCAGGAACGTGGCGACGAGGTGCCGTCCCCAGGCCGCCGAGGAGACCTGCTGGCCGTTGATCTTCATCGAAGCGGTGGCTTGCCTCGCGGTATCGGCCGAAGCCAGAGCAGGAGCGGCGCAGGCGAGCATGATGGTGACGGCTGCAGTGACGAGGACGCGGTGTGGCTTCATGGTTGATGAGTGTAGACCTCCGCGGCAGGACGAGCGCGGAACTGCGCGAGCCCGCACGCACCGACGGCCGGGAGTACGTCGCCGTGCGCAACGCGATCCTCAAGCTCGGATTCGCAGATGCGCGGCTCGGCTGATCCGCGACATCACGGAACAGACGGTGATCAGCGTGCGCGAGGCACGCTGAGGCGAGGCGCTACGCCCGATTGGCTCCGGGCTTCCACGTCGTCTCCCCGCCGTCGCCGTTGGCGG
>JBIIFR010000222.1:0-3544 GCA_044237215.1 Gaiellales bacterium | reverse complement strand
CAGACCTCCTCGAGGTCGATCACCTCCATCAGCGGGCACCCCGCCGTCGCGAACAGGTACGAGTGCACCGGCAGGAACGTGTCGGGATCCGGATTCGGCACGACCTCGAGGCTGAGGCTGTCGGCGCCGAGCAGCATCGCGCCGGCCTCCTCGCACAGCCAGCGCGCTGCCTCCATGCCGATGCCGGGCTGGTCCGTGATGTACGCCTGCACGTCCGGCCAGACCGTCATGCGACCGGTGCGGATCAGGACGATGTCACCCTTCTCGATCGTCGAGCCCTGGTGCTTGAGCGTGTCCTGCAGCTCCTGCGCCGTAATCTCGTGCACGGGATCGAGGCAGTCAACGCCGTGCATGCCGGCGACGTCGATCACGACGCAACGGCCAATGATCGGCGGGTAGTGCTCCGCGCCACCGACCAGCCAGTGGCGGCTGCCGAGGTTGTCCTTCTGGTTCCAGCCGTTCCAGAACATGCCGTCGTAGCCAAAGTGGTTGAGGGTGTCGAGGTGCGTACCGCAGTGCGTGTACATCTGGATCGCATCACCCGCATACGAGTAGGTCTCGAGCAGCTTCGGATCGACGCCGGCGAGCCCGTCGATCACCGCGCCGTCGGGCGTGTGCGTCATCCAGATGTCGTAGACGGGATCGCCCGCCGCGATCCACGACGGCATGCCCTTGAAGTAATCGACCGAGAGATCGAAGACCTTCGACCCATCGAGGCGCGCCAGCAACTCGGCCTGACCGGCCGGGTTCATCCAGTTGAGGCGGCCGATCTGGTCCTCCTTGCCCCACGGGCTCTTCGACACCTGCCGGCCTGCAACCGTCTGCATCGACTCGAACACCAGCTTCAGATCACCGCACATCGTCGTGCTCCTCCCCGGGGACTACCCGTAGCGTCGGTGGCCTCGCCACCCACGTCAAGAGTCCGCAAGCGGACGCAGCCGCCTCACTCCGAGACGCGCTCCAGCAACCCGAGCGCCCGCAGCCAGGCACGGCGGTAGCCGGTGCGGTCCCACAGCGCCCCGTGTCCCCAGTCGCCAACCCGGACGTCGAGGGTCCCGGGTAGGTTCCGCTCCCGCAGCGCGGAGACGAAGGCCGGTACCTGCAGGGGCTCACCCGAAACCGGATCGCGCTCCGAGTACCAGACGAGCAGCTGCCGCGGCAACGCCTCCGCGTACGGCAGCACCTCGCTCGGGCTGCGCACCGCGTAGCAGTCGGGACGCAGCACCGGTGGACCGCCGCACTCCGCCTCGAGCAGTGGGCGGCGGTTGAGGGGGAGCGAGCCGTGCCGTCGCCCCAGATCAGTGACCGGATCCAGCGACGCCACACCGTCATAGGCGGACGGATACCGCAGCGCCACGAGCAACGCCTCCGTGCCGCCCATCGACGAGCCGGCCAGATACTGCCGCGCCGGGTCGAGCGCGATATCGGGAATGCGCGCATCGACCAGTTGGGGAGCACGCGCCAAGTCGGCGATCTGCCCGGCCGAGCCGTAGGAGAACGCACGCGTCACGACACCTTGCCCCGACAGGCACGCCAGCGCGTAGCCGTTCCGGGCCGCCGCGAGTCCGACCTCGTCCGTGCAGATCATGCTCATTCCCGCCGGGTGGTTGGTGACGAGCAGCGGCGCACCCGCGGCCGGAGCGGACCGTGGGTAGGCGATCAGCAGTGTCCGTACACGCCCGTTCCACGAGGCGTACCAGGAGCGCAACAGCACGGCTGAGCCGACCTCGCGGCGGATCGTGACCGGCTCCACGTCGGGCTGGGCCGACGGATCTTCGACGGCGCGCCCGTCGGCTAGCGCCGCAGCGGGCAGGAGCAGGAGGACGACCACGACGGCCACGAGGAGACGGCGCACCCATCCATCGTGCCGCAGCCCGCGGATGGCGTGGGTATCGGGCTGGTGAGCATGCGCAGGGGTCGCCACGCTGCAGACGCGTGCACCGCCGAAGCGGATGGCCGGCTCCGACCATCCCGACGATGGACCGGCGGTGTCGAATCCCGACCCGACGTAGACTGGCCCCCAGTGGAACGCCGCGACTCGATCCGGAACATCGCGATCGTCGCGCACGTCGATCACGGCAAGACGACGCTCGTCGACGCCATGCTGTGGCAGTCGGGTGCGTTCCGCGTCAACCAGGACGTCGGCGAACGCGTCATGGACTCGAACGATCTCGAGCGCGAGAAGGGCATCACGATCCTCGCCAAGAACACGGCGGTCCGGTACGGCGACACGAAGATCAACATCATCGACACCCCCGGCCACGCCGATTTCGGTGGCGAGGTCGAGCGCGGACTGACGATGGTCGACGCCGTGGTCCTGCTGGTCGATTCGAGCGAGGGCCCGCTCCCGCAGACGCGCTTCGTGCTGCGCAAGGCGCTCGAATCGAACCTGCCCGTGATCCTCGTGATCAACAAGGTGGACCGGCCCGACGCGCGCATCGCGGAGGTGCTCGACGAGACGTACGCCCTGTTCCTCGATCTCGACGCCACCGAGGAGCAGATCGACTTCCCGATCGTCTACACGAATGCCCGCGCCGGTCACGCCTCAAACGACGGCCCCGACCAGCTGCACGAGAACCTCGAGCCGCTGTTCGACACGATCCTCAAGCACGTGCCCGCGCCGGAACACGATCCGAATCACCCGCTGCAGGCGCTCGTCACCAACCTCGACGCGTCGCCGTACATGGGCCGCCTCGCGCTCTGCCGCATCCACCACGGCACGATGCGCAAGGGTGAGACCGTCGCCTGGTGCCGCGCCGACGGCACGATCGAGAACGTCAAGCTGACCGAGCTCTACATCACGGAGGAGCTCGAGCGCCTCCCCGCCGACGAGGCCGGCCCCGGCGACATCGTCGCCATCGCGGGCATCCCGGAGGTCACCATCGGCGAGACGATCGCCGCCGTCGAGGACGCCCGCCCGCTGCCCGTGATCGCGGTCGACGAGCCGAGCCTGTCCATGACGATCGGCATCAACACCTCCCCGCTGGTCGGCAAGAGCGGCAAGAAGCTGACCGCCACGATGGTCAAGCTGCGCCTCGAGCAGGAGCTCGTCGGCAACGTGTCGCTGCGCGTTCACCCCACGGAGCGCCCGGATGCCTGGGAGGTGCAGGGTCGCGGCGAGCTGCAGCTGGCCGTGCTCGTCGAGACGATGCGCCGCGAGGGGTTCGAGTTGACCGTCGGCAAGCCGCAGGTCGTCACGCGCATCATCGACGGCAAGCGCAACGAGCCGATGGAGCGCCTGGCGATCGACGTCCCCGAGGAGTACTCCGGCGTCGTCATCCAGATGCTCGGCATCCGCAAGGGCCGCATGGAGCAGATGGTCAACCACGGCGCCGGCTGGGTCCGCATCGAGGAGATCGTCCCGGCGCGCGGCCTGATCGGCTTCCGCACCGAGTTCCTCACGGAGACCCGCGGCACCGGCCAGCTGCACCACGTACTGGAGGGCTTCGAGCCCTGGCACGGCGAGATCCGCTCGCGCCAGAACGGCTCGCTGATCGCGGATCGCCAGGGCACCGCGACCGAGCACGCGCTGATGACGCTGCAG
>JBIIFR010000221.1:0-3549 GCA_044237215.1 Gaiellales bacterium | reverse complement strand
TGCTGCAGGCCGGGACGGTGCGCTCGATCGGCGTGGCGCTCGGGCCCGCGATCGGCTGGCGTGACGAGGGCGTCTGGGTCGCGAACAACCGGCCGGTCCACGCCATGCAGGTCATCCACAACCTGCTCGAGCAGCAGCCCGGCCGCGAGTTCATCGCGAACGCCACCGCCAACGGCGTGAGCATCGTCGCCCGCGTCCCCCACTCCTCGGGCATGCTCGAGGGGCGATACACGACCGAGACCGTGTTCGCCGAGAACGACCATCGCCGCCACCGCACCAAGGGGTGGCTGGTCGACGGCGTCCAGAAGGTCGAGGCGGTCCGCTTTCTCGAGACGCCGGAGCGCACCCTCGGCCAGGGCGCGATGCAGTGGCTGCTGCACGAGCCCGCCGTCGCGACGGTGCTGCCGAACATCTACGACGTGGCGCAGATCAACGAGTTCGCCGCGACGTCGGAGTCGCCGCCCGTCACCGACGAGGAGTTCACCCGCGTCGAGGCGCTGTGGGAGACCGGCTTCGACATCGAGCCGTACGCGGGCGACGACGCCACCGTGCTACTCGGGGAGCTCGCGCGGGACTAGCGGGCGCGGCCGGCGACGGCCTGCAGCAGATCGAGCATCCGCCGCGCCTGGACGACGTCCGCCTGCGCATCGGCCTTGGCCTGTCCGGCCGGGTCCTCGCGCGGCAGCTCGAGCGCGGCGCGTAGGCCCGCAAGGATCGCGTCCTCGCTGCGCGGATCGACGCGGATCGCCGCCGTCTCCGGCAGGTCGCGGGCGACGGGTGCCGTCGCCGAGACCACGAGCGGTACACCGCAGGCCACCGCCTCGAGTGCGCCGAGACCGTAGCCCTCGCTGAGCGCGACCAGCGCGGCGGCGTCGGCGGCGCGCAGGAGCGTCGGCACCTGCTCCGGCGGGACCGCCCCGAGCAGGCGCACGCCGGTCAGGCCGCGCAGCTGCTCCTCGAGTGGTCCGGTGCCTGCGATCCAGAGCTCACCACCACCGCGCTCGGCGAACAGGCGCTGGGCGGCGCGGGCGAGGCGCTCGGGATTCTTGCGCTCAATCAGATTGCCGATCTGCACGATCAGCGGACGCTGCGGCGGCGGCCCGTAGGCGGAGAGGTCCGCGGGGCCGGGCCGGAACAGGACGCGGTCGACGCCGGTGTTGATGACGTCGATCGCGAGCCCGGGGTACAGCGCCTCGAGGCGCTCCGCCAGCGCCGGCGAGACGGCCACGACCGCCGCGGCGCCGGTGATCGCGCGTCGGAGCCCGGCGCGCAAGGGCTTCGAGCGCTCCAGATGGGTGACGTCGCCGCCGTGCGCCACGAGGACGTAGGGCGCGTTTGCACCGCGCGCCGCGCGCCGCGCCATCAGCGCAGTCGGGACGAGGTAGTGCGCGAGGATCACGTCCGGCTGCATGCGATCGGCCGCGTGGACGCCGCGGTTGCCGAGCCCGCGGTACTTCCGCACCGTGCCGGCACGCCCGGTGGACTCCTTCTCGAGCCCGACGATCTCGACCATGCAGCCGTTCTGCTCCAGCGCACGCGCCTGCCGGGCCACGAAGACGCCGTACTGCGGCACCTCGGGCGAGGGGATCATGTTGGAGACGATCAGGACTCGGAGCGAATCGTGCACCTACTGAGGATGCCGCACGTTGCGGTCGCTAGGCTGCATCGCGTGCCGGCGTAGCTCAGTTGGTAGAGCGCCACTCTTGTAAAGTGGATGTCCTCGGTTCGACCCCGGGCGCCGGCTCTCCCGCCCGATCCCCGCGACGGAACGTCGTCGGGGCAGATGGCTGCCATTCGGTGAAACCCTGTCGCCGCGTTTCGCACAGGAGTACGCTTGAGTCATGGCGACGCACCTGCACATCGCGCACCGGGGCTACCGCACCGGTCTCGGCGACAACACGATCGCCCAGATCCGGGAGGCGATCCGGCTCGGTGCCGACATGGTCGAGGTCGACGTCCGCCGCCGCGCCTCCGACGGCGAGCTGGTGCTCGCCCACGACAAGGGGCCCAATGAGGCGGCGGCGCGGCTGCGAGACGCCCTCGCGCTCGCCCGCCACGCTGGCATCCCGCTGAACTTGGACCTCAAGCAGAACCACCTCTCGGAGCAGCTGGTGCGCGAGCTGCGCGAGGCTGACATGACCGAGCGCATCGTGATCACGGGCGGCGGTTGGGAGCAGGCGCTCTGGATCCGCCACCTCGAGCCGAGCATCCGGGTCGGTCTGACGATTCCGCGCCGGCACCACGATTGGGTACGGGCGCTTGGCTGGGCCGTCAACCGTGTTTGGCGCTACGTCTGGACGGGGCGTGTGGATCTGCTCCTGAAGGCGACTAACTGCGATCTCGTGACCGTGCAGCACCGGCTCGTCACGCCGCGGCTGATCACGCAGGTGCACCGTGCCGGCGGCGAGATCTGGGTGTGGACGCCGGACGAGCCGGCGACGATCGCCCGCCTCGTCGCGATGGGCGTTGATGGCATCTGCACGAACGTCCCGGATCCCGCCCGGGTCGCCGCCACGCAGCGCGCCGCCCTCGGCGCCGTGGCCTAGCTAGGCCACCCCGCAACGCTCAGCCGAAGGTCCGCACCGCGTAGACCGCGGCCACGACGACGCCGATCACGAGCACGACCCGCTGCAGCACGCGTCCGGGGATGATCGTCGCCACGCGGCCGCCAAGGAAGCCGCCCAGCAGTGCGCAGACGAGCATCACGCCGGCCGTCTGCCAGAGCACGTGCCCGGAGAAGATGAAGATCAGGGCGGCGAAGGCGTTGACCGCCAGGCTCGTGCACTGCTTGAGCGCGTTGATGCGCGTGAGCGAGTCGACGAGCACCATGCCGAGCACCGCCAGCACGATGATCCCGAGCCCGCCGCCGAAGTAGCCGCCGTAAATGGCGGCGAGGAAGATACCCACGGCGGGTCCGGCGAGACGCTCGCCGTCGCCGTGCAGCTGTGAGATGCGCGCGGCGACCCGCTGCTTGACCGTATCGCCGAGGCCCAGGATGACGACTGCCCCGATGATCAGGAACGGGATGAGCACCTCGAAGGCGCTCTCGGGCGTGACCAGGAGGAGCACCGCGCCGACGATGCCGCCGAGCGCCGCCGCCGGCAGTAGGACGCGGAGCCGGCGCCCCTGCCCGCCCAGATCGCCGCGCTGGGCGTAGGTGCCGCCGAGGTAGCCCGGTACCAGCGCGACCGTGTTGGTGACGTTGGCCGTGACCGGTGGCACGCCCAGGGCGAGCAGCATGGGGAACGAGATCAGCGTGCCGCCACCCGCGAGGGCGTTGACGAGGCCGGCGGCAAGCGCGGCGAGGCCGGCGAGAGCGAGTTCACCGGGCGTCATGGCGAGAATCTACGCGGTATCAGGCGGTCTCGGCGACATCGCGACTCGTGCGATGCTGCTCGATCTTGCGCTTGACCCGCTGGAGTGCGTTGTCGACGGCCTTCGGATCGCAGCCGGCCTGCGCCGCGATCGCGTCGTACGACTCGCCGGCCATGAACGCGGCCAGCACCTCGGACTCGAGGGGCGACAGCGAGGAGCCGAGCATCGCGACGA
>JBIIFR010000008.1:0-12947 GCA_044237215.1 Gaiellales bacterium | reverse complement strand
AAGTCATCCCCCAGCAGGGCCGCCGCCGCGCCGAGCGCGAGCGTGGCGTTGCCGCGCTGGAAGGAGCCCGCGGCCGCGAGGTCGGGCAGCTCCTCATCGAGGGCACCCGCGCCGAGCAGCATGGCCCGCGCCACCTGATGCTCCTCCGCGAGCCGCTCGATCTCCGGCTTCAGCTCGGCGTCGACGCTGCCGGCGACCAGCACGGCGCCCGGCGTGAGCACCGCCAGCTTCTCCGCCGCGATCGCCTCCCGCGTGTCGCCGAGGTGCTCGGTGTGCTCGAGGGCGACGCCAGTCAGCACCACGACCGGGGCGGCCAGCACGTTCGTTGCGTCCAGTCGCCCTCCGAGTCCAGCCTCGATCACGGCGGCCTCCACCCCGGCCTCCCGCAGCGCCACGAACGCGGCAGCGGTCAGCACCTCGAACTGGGTGCAGGATCCACCACGGCCGGCGTCGACCTGCGCGGCCGCCGCCTCCGCCGCCTCGACGGCGGCCAGGAAGGCCGACCGCTCAATCGGCGCGGGCAGCCCGCCGGCCGCAGCGATCAGCACGCGCTCGTGCCAGCCGCTGATGTGGGGCGACACGTAGGCGCCGGCCTTGAGGCCGCTGGCGGCGATGGCCGCGCAGGCGAAGCGTGCCGTCGACGACTTGCCGTTGGTCCCCACCACATGGATCGCGCGGAAGGAGCGCTGCGGGTCGCCGAGCAGCGCCAGCATCGCCTCGATCCGCTCCAGCCCGAGCTCCATGCCAAACAGGGAGCGGGTCTGCAGGATCTCGCCGGTAGCGTCCATCGTCTTACCCGGCGTCCAACGCGGCGAGCTGCGCCTCGAGCTCGCCGGCATCCCGCGTGAAGCGCTCGACGCGCTCGCGCTCCTCTGCGACGACCTCGGCCGGGGCGCGTTCGACGAACTTGGCGTTGCCCAGCTTGCCCTCGGCCTTCCGAACCTCGGCCCGTGCCTCGTCGAGGCGCTTGGCGAGACGGTCTCGCAGCTTGCCGGCGAGTCCGTCGCCCTGGACGTGCAGCGTGGCCGTGCCGGCGGGCAGCGGGACGGCGGGGCCGGCGGCCGCAGTCTCCACCAGCTCGACGGCGCCGAGGGCGGCTAGGAGCGGCGCCTCGGCCAGCACGGCGTCGGCAGAGCCCGACAGCGTTGCCGTGAGCGGTGCTCGCGGCCCGAGCTCGGCGTCCTGACGGAGCCGCCGCAGGCCGGTGACGGCCTCGATGATCGCCCCAACCGTCGCCGCCGCGGTGGCGTCGCGCGGAATGTCGTCGGCAGTCGGGAACGCCGCCACCGCCAGCATGCCCGCGCGGGCCGGCAGGAACGACCACAGCTCCTCGGTCACGAACGGCGCAATCGGATGCAGGAGGGCCAGCGTACGCTCAATCACGAGCAGCGCGGTCTCCGACGCCGCACGCTTCGAGGCGGCGTCATCGCCGTACA
This sequence comes from Gaiellales bacterium, assembly GCA_044237215.1. Taxonomy (GTDB): domain Bacteria; phylum Actinomycetota; class Thermoleophilia; order Gaiellales; family F1-60-MAGs149; genus F1-60-MAGs149. Next base: position 11,511 of record JBIIFR010000008.1, on the reverse strand, counting down.
GGCGCGCCTTGATCATCTCGAGGTACCAGTCGCAGAACTCGTTCCAGACGAAGGAGTAGAGCGTCTTCGTGGCCGCCGAGAACTGGAACTCCTCGTACTGCCCGGTGACCTCGTCGATCGTGGCGGCGAGGCGATCGAGGATCCAGCGATCGGCCGACAGCAGCCCGTTCGGCGTCGGCACGGCGTCGGGATCGGCGTTCAGCAGGACGAGGCGCGTGGCGTTGAACAGCTTGTTGGCGAGGCCGCGCCCCTCATCGATCATGCCCTCGGCGAAGCGCACGTCCTGCGTCGAGCACATCTTGAGCAGGCCGTAGCGCGTGGCGTCGGCGCCGTAGCGGTCGATCAGGTCGAGCGGGTCGACGCCCGTGCCGAGCGACTTCGACATGCGCCGGCCGTCGGCGGCCTGGATCGTCGAGTTGATGTAGACGTCGGTGAACGGGACCCCACCGGCGAAGGCGATGCCGGTCATGATCATCCGCGCCACCCAGAGGTTGATGATGTCGCGCCCCGTGACGAGGACGTCGCCGGGATACCACGTCGCGAGCTCGGGTGTCTGCTCGGGCCAGCCGAGCGTGGCGTACGGCCAGAGCGCGGACGAGAACCACGTGTCGAGCACGTCGGTCGACTGCTCCCACCCCTCGCCCTCGGGCTGCTCGACCTGCACCACGAAGCTACCGTCGGGCGCGAACCAGACGGGCAGGCGATGGCCCCACCAGAGCTGGCGCGAGACGCACCACGGACGGATCGACTCCATCCAGTCGAGATAGATCTTCTCCATGCGCTCCGGATGGAAGCGCACCTCCTTCGACTTGACGACGTCGATCGCCGGCTGGGCGAGCTCATCCATGCGGCAGAACCACTGCAGCGAGATCAGCGGCTCGATGCGGGCGCCGGAGCGCTGGCAGAAGCCGACGGCGTGGCGGTACGGAATCTCCTCGCGCAGAGCACCGCTCGCGCGCAGGTGCTCGACCGCGCGCTCGTGCCCCTCGTCGGCGGTCAGCCCCTCCCACGCGGGCATCAGGTCGGTCATCTTCCCGTCGAGCCCAATCGCCGACAGCGCCTCAAGGCCGTGATCTCGGCCGACCTCGAAGTCGACGGGGTCATGGCCCGGCGTGATCTTGAGGGCGCCGGTACCGAACTCGATCTCGACGCGCTCGTCGGCGATAATCGGGATGCGCCGATCGACCATGGGGACGATCGCGTGCTGGCCGATCAGGGCGGCGTAGCGCGGATCGTCGGGATGGACGGCGATCGCGACGTCGGCGAGGATCGTCACGGGACGCACGGTGGCGATCACGATCTCCCCGCCGCCCTCGACCGGATACGCGACCTCGTAGAGCACGTCGTCGACGTCCTTGTGCTCGACCTCGAGATCCGAGATCGCCGTCGCGAGCGGGACGCTCCAGTTGACGAGGTAGTTGTCGCGATAGATGTAGCCGCGCCGGTGCAGCTCGACGAACACCTGCTGCACGGCGGGCGCATAGCGGTCGTCCATCGTGAAGCGCTCACGCGAGTAGTCCATCGATGTGCCGAGGCGCTTGTACTGCTCGATGATCGTGGAGCCGGTCGCCTCCTTCCACTCCCAGACGCGCTCGACGAAGGCGTCGCGGCCAAGATCGTGGCGCGTCAGGCCGTCGGCGGCCAACTGGCGCTCGACGACCATCTGCGTGGCGATGCCCGCGTGGTCGGTGCCCGGCTGCCAGAGGACGTTGCGGCCCTGCATGCGGCGCCACCGGATCAGCAGATCCTGCACGGCGCCGTTCAGCGCGTGGCCCATGTGCAGCGAGCCCGTGACGTTGGGGGGCGGCAGCTGGATGCAGTACGGCTCGCCCGGCGCGTCGGGGTCGGCCGTGAAGAGGTCGATCCCGCCCCACGCGGCGAAGATCCGGCTCTCGACCTCGGCGGCCTCGTAGCGGGTGCGTTCCTCGAGTTCTGCGCGGCGATCCATCGGCTTGGCAGTGTACCGAGGTGGTGAGAGGCGGTCTTCAGGCCCCGCAACGCCATGCGCATGCTCTAGGCTGACTGCATGATCAAACCCCGTCTCCTCCTTCTCGCGCTGGCCGCGCTCGCGCTCGTCCTCGCAGCCTGCGGCAGTGGTTCCTCCACCACCCCGACCGCCGATGGCGGCGGCGCGAGCAACGCCGAGACTGCCGCGGCGGTGGAGGGTGGCATCCTGCGGATCGGGTACACCGACCCGCCGGACGGCATCAACCCGTTCGTCGGATCGAATCAGGTCTCGTACGTCATCTTCCAGGAGATGTACCCCGCGCTCGTCCAGTACGACGAGGACTACCAGCTGACCGGCGACTGGGCCGAGTCGTGGACCGTCTCTGACGACAACCGCACCTACACCTTCGAACTGCGCCCGGGCAAGTGGTCGGACGGCACGCCACTGACCTCGGCCGACGCGGTCTGGACCTTCGAGACGGTGCTCAAGTACAAGGACGTCTCGACCGGCCTGACGGCCGGCTACATCGACGGCGTCGAGTCGGTGGAGGCCCCGAACGACCAGACATTCATTGTCACGTACGCCAAGCCGAAGGCGACCGCGCTCGCCAACCTGCAGCCCTTCTACATCCTGCCCAAGCACGTCTTCGAGCAGCACGTCGGCGAGGGCGGCAAGGGCCTCGACAAGTGGGACATGAAGGCCGAGGGCGAGCTCGTCGGCGGCGGTCCCTTCACCGTCAAGGCCTACGACGAGAAGGGCACCACGCTGCTCGAGCGCAACCCTGGCTACTACGGGCCCAAGCCCAACCTCGACGCGATCGGCATCACCGTCTACCAGAACCCCGACGCGATGGTCAGCGCCTTCAAGGCCGGTGAGATCGATTCGATGGACAAGGTTCCCGTCACGCTCGTCGATCAGATCAAGGCGATGCCGGACGTGCAGGTCGAGGAGGGCCTCGTTCCGGACGTCGTCAACATCGGCTTCAACGCGAACCCGAAGAAGACGAACCACCGCGAGCTGCTGGACCCCGTCGTGAAGAACGCGATGGCGCATGCAGTCAACCGCGACAAGATCATTGAGACCGTCTACAACGGGCGTGCCGCTCCCGCCGCCAGCATCCTCACCCCGATCGCCGGCGACTACCTCGACCCGACGATCGAGCCGGAGGCCTACGACCTGGCCCTCGCCAACCAGCTGCTCGACGACGCCGGCTACACGAAGGGTGCCGACGGCATCCGCACGACGCCCGCGGGCGAGCGCATGAGCTACGAAGTGATTCTGCCGACCGACATCGAAGGCCAGCAGCGCAAGTTCGAGATCATCCAAGAGGACTGGAAGGCGATCGGCATCGAGACGGTCGGCAAGCCGATGGACGGCAGCGCCGCCTGGGACGCGATGATGGCGCCCGACGGCAAGTACCTCGAGTTCGACCTCCACATGTGGTCGTGGCTCGGCTACATCGACCCGGACTTCATGCTGATGACGGTGATGTGCGACCAGTACGGCAACTGGTCCGACACCGGCTACTGCAATCCGGAGTACGACGCCCTCTACGCGCAGCAGGCGGCGGAGATGGATCCGGCCAAGCGCGTCGCGATCGTCCACGAGATGCAGCAGATCCTCTACCGGGACCACCCTTACATCTTCATCGCGCAGTCCGAGTTCATCCGTGCCTACAAGGGCGGCTGGACGGGCATCACGGCCCCCTATCTGGTCTACGTCTCGAAGATCCCGTGGGACACGATCGGTCGCACGGCCGACTGAACCGGGTCAGACAAGCGAGCGCTCGACGCGATCCAACCAGTCGGAGATCAGCGCCGCGAAGAGCGCCGGGCGCTCGATGCGGCCGATGTGATGTCCGGCGAGATCGAGGGTGGCGAAGGTGGCGCGCGGGAATTCGGGCATCAGTTCCTGCTGGCGACGCCAGCCGACGGTCGCGTCCTGTCGCCCCGTCACGACCAGGCTCGGCCGCGTGAAGGGGTTCCCGGGCCGGCCTGCTGCCCCGGTGTGCACGTACTGGGCGTTGAGTCGCTCGAGGAACGCCCGATCGCACGCCCGATAGCCGGGCATGTCGTGCGCCCGGATCTCGTCGAGCATGCGCTGCTCGTGCACCACGAGCCCCGCGGGAATCCACTGCTCGTCCTCGGCAAGGTCGTGAAACAGCGACAGGTCGGGCTGGATCGTGACCGCCTCCGGCGTATCGCGTGTGTTCTCTGCCGACGGGAGGTCGGGCACGATCAGCGCCGCCCCCAGCAGCCGCTCGGGCAGCGTGCGCACGAGCCCGAGCGCGAGGTAGCCGCCGTACGAGTTGCCGGCCACGGCAAAGGGCTCCGCGCCGATCACGGCATCGGCGATGCCCGTTACGATCCTCAGCATCTGCTCCTGGTCCCCGAGCCAACCCGGCGCCGACGTCGAGCCGTGCCCCGGCAGGTCGAAGTAGATGCGCCGCCAGTCGTTGTGCCCGGCGACGATCGGATCGAGGTCGGCGACCATGTACGCGTGGTCGGCGGACCAGCCGTGCACCATCAGCAACGGCCGCCCAGAACCGCGTTCGTGGATCTCAATCGGAATTCCCTCGACCTCGATCTGCATCTGCCAGCTCCCCACCGCGCCCGCGAGCCCCGCTCGCGGGCTCAGGCTGTAGTGTAATCCTGACGGGGAGGAGCCGGATGCTAGGCACACGGATTGACAGGGGGATCGGCATTGCCCTCCTCGCGCTGATCCTGACTGCCTGTGGCAGCGGCACCTCCACGACCCCGGGCGGCGGTGCTGACGCGGTGACCGGCGCTTCGTCCACGGGGCCGGACACCCGCCCGGTCGTCGAGGGCGGCATCCTCCGCTTCGGCACCACAGTCGGCCCCGACACGCTCAACCCCTTCACCTCGGTAACGGGTACCTCTGCGCTCTTCCCGCAGATCTATCCGACGCTCGTCCAAACCGACGAGAACCTTCAAACCACGGGCGACTGGGCCGAATCGTGGACCGTTTCGCCCGACGGCAAGGTCTACACCTTCACGCTCAAGGCCGGCGGCAAATGGTCGGACGGCAAGCTGCTGACTGCAGCCGATGCCGCCTATACCGGCAATCTGATCATCAAGTACGCGGCCGGCCCGACGGCTGTGCTCGCACCGTCGCTGGCTCATGCCGTACGCCTTGATGCCCCCAACGAGACGACGCTCGTGATCACCTACGACGCTCCCGTCGCCACCGCCCTCAGTCAGTTGGAGTGGTTCTACGTCATGCCGCAGCATGTACTCGAGCCGCTGGCAGCAGACAACGCCAAGGACCTCAAGCAGTGGGCACCCGGTCGCTCGCTGCCGATCGTCGGCGGCGGCTCGTTCTACGTGACGGCCTACGACAACAAGGGCACGACGATCCTGACGCGCAATCCCGGCTTCTACGGCGAGCAGCCCCATGTTGAGGCTGTTGGTTGGACGGTCTATCAGAGCGCCGACGCCATGCTCGCGGCCCTGACTGCCGGCCAGCTCGACGCGGTCGACACGGTTCCGGCGACGCTGGCCAAGAAGTATCAATCGGACCCGAACATCCAACTCGTGATTGGCGAGCCGTCAACGCTCTACTACCTCGCCTTCAATTCGAATCCGGACAAGCCCAAGCGCCGTGAGCTGTTGGATCCTGCGCTGCGCCAGGCGCTCGCTCACGGTGTCGACCGGCAGAAGATCATCGATATCGTCTTCGACGGCTTTGCCGACCCTGGCGCCGCGATCATCACGCCGCTGTCGGGGATCTACAACGATCCGAGCCTCACGCCCGAGACGTACGACATTGCCCTCGGCAACGAACTGCTCGACAAGGCGGGCTACCTGCGCGGCGCGGATGGCATTCGCACGACGCCAACCGGCGACCGGATGGAGTACGAGGTGATCGTGCCGCAGGACGTCAACGGAATCGATCGCGAGTTCGAGATCATCAAGACGGGCTGGGCCGAGCTCGGCGTCAGCATCGTGCAGAAATCGCTCGATGCAACAGCGGCCTGGAACGCTGTCACCGCTCCCGATTCGACGTACATGGACTTCGACATCGTGATGTGGACATGGACGGCCTATCCCGATCCGGACTTCATGTTGTCGGTGCCAACCTGCGCCCAGTACGGCGGCTGGAACGACACGGGCTACTGCAACCCCGAGTACGACAAGCTCTACGCCGAACAGGGCATCACCATCGACCCGGAGCAGCGCAAGGCGATCGTCTGGGAAATGCAGGCGCTACTCGACAAGGACAAGCCGTACATCTGGACGGCGCGCCAGCAGATGCTCTTTGCCTACGGGTCCAAGTGGGGCGGCCTCAGCAGTCCCACGCTCGCAGAGACCAAAACCCCATGGATCAAGATCTACCGCACGGAGTAGCGGCAGGTACGCAGTACGAGCAGGCGCGCGACCGAGACCCATCACCGCGTGATCCACGCCCGCTCGTCCTCCCCCACGCCAATGTTCCGCAGTTGAGCGGCGCTCGTCGAGCCCGCAACCAAACCGTCAGTTGAGCGGCGGACCTGCGACCTTGACGCGCAGGCGCGACATTGGCGGGTCGGTGTAGGCGAGCGAAACCTCGTCGATCCGGATCGTCTCGAGCCGAGCGGGGTCGGCGCCGGCGAGTCGAGCGCGGGACGCCGCATCGCTCCGCACCGCCTCGATCCCGGCCTCACGATCGCCACCAAGGTTGAGGACGTGCTCGGCATCGCCGCTGACCAGGCCGACGGCTGCGCCGATCGCGTTGGCGACGTCGAAATCCGCTGGTCGCAGCAGCTCGCTGGCGCCAGCCAACGTGGCTGGCAAGATCGCACTGCCACCCCCGACGAGGACCACGGGGACGTCGCCACGGGTGAGCTTCATGCGATCGATTGCGTCGGCAACCAGAAGGTCTGCCGACGCCAGCACCTCGGGCCAGGCAGCGTCGCCGAGCAGACCCGCGTCACCCATCGCAGCGCGGCCAGCTGCCACGGCGCAATCCGACATCGTCAAGACCTCGCCACCGAACACGCGCGCCTGCTCGAACAGGCGAAAGCCGACGCTCTCTGGACCGAGCTCGCCCGCTGCACCAATGATCGTGCCGCCGCCGAGCGCGACCGAGACAACATCGGGCATTCGGAAATTCGTCTGCACGCCGCCGAGCTCGACGCCAAAGGCCGACTCGCGCGGAAACCCCTGTGCCAGCGCGCCGACGTCCGTGCTCGTACCGCCGACGTCAATCACCAGTGCGTCGGCCAGCCCCGTCAAGACGCCGGCCCCGCGAATCGAATTGGAGGCGCCGCCGCCGATGGTCAGCACCGGCAAGGCGCGGGCCTGCTCGACGCTCATCAGCGTGCCGTCATTCTGTGTCAGGTACGGGGTGCCGACAATGCCGTGCGTCGCGAGCGCGTCGACAAAGGCATCGATCACGCCCCCGACGATGCCGCCCAGCGAGGCGTTGAGGATCGCCGCGTTCTCGCGCTCGAGCAACCCGATACCACCTACCTGGTGGCCGAGTGAAATCGGCATGTCTGGCCCGAGCACCTCGCGCACCAGCGCCGCGGCCTCGAATTCCTGGACGGGATCCTGCAACGAGAACGAGCCGACAATCGCAATTCCGTCAACGTCACTGCACTGCGCGAGTACGCCGCGCACCTCATCCACGTCGAGCGGATGCACGCGACCGTCGATCTCGACACCACCCCGCACGATCCACGCACCGCCGTCGATCGCCGCGCGCAGATCGGTCGGCCAACCGGCGAACGGCTGCACCGACTGCGTGGCCGGACCCGCCAGGCGCAGCACCGCGACTCGACCGAGCTCGCGGCGGCGCAGGATTGCGTTGAGTGCGTGCGTCGTGCCAAGCGATACCGTCGAAACCTCGTTCGCGAATGTGCCGACAACTGCGCCGAGCGCCTTGGCGATGCCATCGATCGGGTCCGCTGTGGTCGGTGTCTTCGTGCGAGCGAGCAGTTCGCCCGCAGCGCCAAGCAGGACAGCGTCCGTGTTCGTACCACCAACGTCGATGCCGATCCGTAGCGCGCTCACGACGGCACGCCCTCGATCGGAAGCCAAGGACCGTCATACCCAAAGCGCTCTGGCCCAGCGATCTCGAGGCCTCGTGGCGTCCGCCAGACATCGGCGCACGGCATGCCAATCACCGTCACGCGCTGGCCATAGCGAATCCGCTCGGTCGAGATCGCCTCCCCCGTACCCGCGTCGACGATGGTGATCAGATCCGGCGTGCACGCGATCGTGCGGCCAGCCTCGGTGGCGAGCAGGTTCTCGTTCTGAACCTGGATCAGCACGACGCGCTCGGCGTCGACGCCAGTCCCCTCAATCGTCACTACCCCGCGGGCGAAACCACCCGTCGTCAGGCGCTCAACATCGACGACCTTGCCCGTCACCAACCGCCGACCCCCGGTCACTGCGAGTACTCCATCCACGCCATCGCGCTCCAAGGCCTCGCCAATCGCCAACGCCAGCGATACCGTCGCGGGAATCGTTGCCAATGGCACCGTTACCGCATCCATCGGGTGGTCTGCACCTGCGATGACGCCTCCACTGACGAGCACGAGGTGACGCGCGATGCGCTCGTGCCAGAGCGCATCGACTGGATGCGTGGTCATCACGTTTCCGCGCTCATCGGCGAAGAAGGCGGGCGCGGGCGAGACGCCGGCAATGTGCATCGTGCACATGTCTCCCTCAGGGAACGCTCGGCCCATGCCGTCGGCATCGATCAGCGGCAGACCCATGCGCGCACACCACGAGACGAGCTGCACACCATTGCCGCCACCGATCTCGGAGGCCATCAGTGCTGCGACGGGCCGCTGAAACCAGCGTTCAGCCGCCTCGCAGAGCAGTCGACCCTCATCGCCCGAGTCGAACTTCTCGATGCAGACGGTCGGCGCACCCCAGCCACCGACAGGCAATACCAACGCGTCATCCGCCAGCTCCTCGGGTCGAACCACCGCGACAGGACCACAGTCAGCAATCGCAGCCTGCGCGATCATCAGCGGAATCCGAACATCACCGCCGCCACCGGTACCCAGCACAGCACAGCCGTGGGCGTACCGAGCGATGTTGTTGAGGTCAAGCTGCACCATCGACGATTCTCGCACACCCGTTTGGTCGGAGCGGATCTGCGCGAGATAGTGACACCGCCTGACCGTGCGGTTAGACTCTCGGCAACTCCGGGAGGGAGAGCATCATGAGGAAGCGGCTTCTAGGCATCATCTTGTTCGGCGCTGTTGCACTGCTCGCGGCCTGTGGTGGCGGTGAGTCCACGACACCTGGTGGCGGTGGTGACAATGCCGCAACCGGCGGCGCAGAGACGGCGGCCATCAAGGAAGGCGGCATCTTCCGCCTCGGCACGACCTCGAACCCCGACTCGATCAACCCCTTCGTGGGCTTCTCCGCGCTCTCGTACATCCTCTGGACCGAGACCTACCCCACGCTGGTCCAGTACGACACCGACTACAAGATTGTTGGCGACTGGGCCGACTCGTGGACAACCTCGAGCGACGGCAAGGTCTGGACCTTCAAGGTCAAGGCGAACGGCAAGTGGTCCGACGGTAAGCCGATCACTGCCGCCGACGCCGCCTTTACCGGCAACCTCGTACTCAAGTACGGCGAGGGACCTGCGGCCATGATGGCGCCGTTCATTGCGCACTCGACCAAGTTCGAGGCTCCCGATGCCACGACGCTCGTAATCACGTACGACGAGCCCGTCGCAAACGTGCTGCCGCAGCTGCAGCAGTTCTTCATCCTGCCGCAGCACGTCGTTGAGCCGATCATTGGCGACAAGGGCAAGGGCCTCAAGCAGTGGGATCCGATGTCGGGAGGCGCGCAGGTTGGTGGCGGCGCCTTCTACGTCAAGACCTTCGAGAAGAAGGGCACGACGATCATCGAGAAGAACCCCGGTTACTACACGACTCCCCCGCACGTCGATGCAATCGGACTGACCGTCTATCAGAATGCCGATGCCATGCTGGCCGCGCTCAAGGGCGGCCAACTCGACTCGGTTGACACGATGCCGCCGACCCTCGCCAAGCAGTGGTCCGAGGACCCGAACTTCACGCTGCAGGTCGGTGCGTCGAGCTTCATCTACGACATTCCGATCAACTCGAACCAGAAGAAGACGAATAATCGCGAGCTGCTCGATCTGAAGGTCCGGAACGCCCTCGACTTGGCCGTCGATCGCAACCAGATCATCGAGACGGTCCTCAACGGCTACGGCACACCGGTCGCCACGATGTTCACGGATCTGTCCGCGCCCTACAACAACACGGACATCCCGATCCCGCCCTACGACATCGCCGCTGCCAACAAGATCCTCGACGACGCCGGCTACGCACGTGGCGCCGATGGCATTCGTGTCGGTCCTGACGGGTCGAAGTTTGATTGGGAGGTGATCGTCCCCGAAAACGTCGAGGGCATCGATCGCCTGTTTGAGATCCTCAAGACCTCGTGGGCCGAGCTCGGCATCAACATCACGGCCAAGAAGCTCGACTCGACCGCCGCGTTCGAGGCAATCGGCGCTCCCGATTGGAAGTATCTCGACTTCGACCTGGCGATCTGGGACTGGGTTGGCTACATCGACCCCGACTTCATGCTGTCGGTCCTGCTCTGCAACCAGCTTGGCGGTTGGAGCGACACGGGTTACTGCAACCCCGAGTACGACAAGCTCTACGACGAGCAAGGCATCACGCTCGATACGGAGAAGCGCAAGGCGATCGTCTGGGAGATGCAGGACATCCAGAGCCGGGATCTCCCGTACCTCTGGGTTGCACAGAAGCAGTCCATCTCCGCGTACTCGAAGAACTGGGGCGGACTCACCGAGCCGTTCTTGCTGGGCATGTCGAAGATCCCGTGGGACACCATCCACCAGACTGGATGAGTAACAACCGGCGCGCAACTGAAGGTCGCTAGATGCGCGCCGGTTGGTCCTACGTTGGGCGTCGTGCGCTGTTTGCACTGATCACGATCATCATCGCGATCAGCCTCAACTTCGTGCTGTTTCGCCTTGCTCCGGGCGATCGCACCTCCGCCCTCCGCTGCCAAGGCTGCACCCAGGAGTTCAAGCAACAGCTCCGCGCCGATTTTGGTCTCGACAAGTCCGTGCCCGAGCAGTACGTGATCTACCTCAACCAGACGCTACGCGGCGATTTTGGCCGTTCGTTCGTCACCGAGCAGCCTGTCATCTCCGAGCTCTGGCAGCCAATCAAGAACACGCTGCCAATGATTCTCCTCGGCACGATCTTCTCGATCATGCTCGGCATCACGACAGGCGTGATCGCGGCCTGGCGACGCAACACGCTCGCCGATAAAGGCACCGTCTGGGGCGGACTGCTCTTCTACAGTCTGCCAACGCAATGGCTCGCCTTGATGTTGATTCTCTACCTCGCGGGACCACTGAACCTGCCGACGAGCGACATTGCCGACCCGTATCTCGCCTACAGCAATGCCGGCGCCTGGGCCGAATTCGTCGACCGCCTCAAACACATGATCCTGCCCGCGGCCACGATCGGACTCGTGCTCTTCGGCGAGTACACGCTGATTGTTCGCTCGGCAATGCTCGAGGCGCTCGGTGAGGAC
>JBIIFR010000220.1:0-3573 GCA_044237215.1 Gaiellales bacterium | reverse complement strand
CTGCACCGGGTCGGCTCGTACGTTGGCCTGCGCCGCAGCGTCGACGTCAACGACGACGAGGCGCGTGACCTCGAGACCGTCGTGGACCAGGGGATGGTGCGCGCCCAGAACGCGCTGCGCTTCTTCGACCTCGAATGGATCGCGCTCGACGATGCGGTGGCGCTGCCGCTGATCGACGCGCCGGAGGTGGCCGGCGATCGGCATCACCTCATGTCCGAGCGGCGTTTTCGCCCGCACGTCCTGCCTGATGATCAGGAGCGCATGCTCGCCGAGCGCGAGCCCGTTGTGTCGGCGTGGCAGAGCCTCTTCGCCCAGACGGTCTCCAACATTCGCGCGCCGTTCGACGACGGCACGGGCGAGACCGAGAAGACGGTTGACGAGCTCTTGTCCTACGTGCACACACCGAAGCGCGAGGTGCGCATCGCCGCGCTCGAGACGCTCTACGTCGCCCTCGAGCCGCACGGCGACGTGCTCGCCTCCTGCTACGACAGCATCGTCGCCGATCGGCTGACGATGGATCGGCTGCGCCAGTACGACGCGCCGATGTCGGCACGACACCTGTCCAACGAGCTCGAGCCCGCCTGGGTTGAGGCGATGATGGAGGCGATCGAGGCGCGCTACGGCATGGCCCAGCGCTGGTTCCGACGCAAGGCCGAGCTGATGGGTGTCGAGCGCCTGCACCTGGCCGACCAGTACGCCCCGCTCGGCGAGGGTCGCTCGATGCCGTACGAGGAGGCCCGCGGCATTGTCGATGACGCCTTCGGTCGCTTCTCGCCCGAGCTCACGCGCGTGACGCGCAGCGTGTTCGACGAGCGGCGCGTCGACGCCGAGCCGCGTCCGGGCAAGCGGGGCGGGGCCTTCTGCGCCTCCGTGGCGCAGGACGCGCAGCCGTTCATCATGCTCAACCACACCGACACCCTGCGGGATCTGATGACGTGCGCCCACGAGCTGGGCCACGGCATGCACTTCGCGCTGTCGAGTGAGCGGCAGTCGGCGCTCTCGATGCACGCCCCGCTGGCCCTCTGCGAGGTGCCGAGCACCTTCGCCGAACTGATCGTCTTCGAGCGCATGCTCGAGACCGAGCCGGATGCCGCGACGCGTATGGCGCTGATCCGCCAAGAGCTCGAGTCGGGCTTCGCGACGGTCTTCCGTCAGACGATGATGGCGCGCTACGAGCAGGACGCGTACGGCGCTCGGATGGGCGGCCAGGCCCTCACCAAGGACCGGCTCGCGGACTTCTGGCTGGCCCGCAACGAGAGCTACTACGGCGATTCGATGGAGCTGCCCGACGGCTACCGCCGCGGCTGGAGCTACATCCCGCACTTCATCAACACGCGCTTCTACACCTACGCCTACGCGTTCGCGCACCTGGCCAGCCTCACGCTTTATGCGCTCTACCGCGAGCAGGGTGAGGCGTTCGTCGCGCCGTACCTCGACTTCCTCGCCACGGGCGGCTCGGCCTCGCCGGGAGCCCAGCTCGGTGCCTTCGGCATCGACCTCGCCGACCCGGCCACCTGGTCGAAGGGCCTGGACGAGATGGAGCGGATGCTCGAGCTCGCGCTCGAGGGCTGAGCCGTGCCCGTCGTCGCACGACTCGACGCGGTAGCGGGCGAAGGGGCGTTCTACGCCGACGACCTGATGGCCATCCGCGCGGGAGCGCAGCACGACGGCTTCGCGTACGTCGGCGACCCGCTCACGCCGGGGCACGCCGCGGTCCGCGCCGCGGCGCGCGCGGTGCTGCTGCGCATCGAGACGGCGGCGGGCGCCGTCGGCTGGGGCGATGTCGTGGCCGTGCAGTACTCGGGTGTCGGCGGGCGCGATGCCCCGGTTGACCCGGCCGCGTTGGCGCCGCAGCTGACCCTGGCCGCCACGGCACTGCAGACGGCAGGAGACCTCGACTTCGCGGCCGCCTGCCGGCTCGTGGAGGAGCTCCGGCACGATGGGTGCCAGCTCCACACCGCCGTCCGCTACGGCCTCAGCCAGGCGTTGCTGGCTGCCACGGCGGCCGAGGCAGGCACGAGCCCGCTGCGTATCCTCGCGCCGCTGACGGGGCTTACCGCACCGTCGTTGCGGCCGGTCTACGCGCAGTCGGGTGACGATCGCCAGCTGAACGCGGACCGCATGATTCTCCGCGGCGTCGAGGTGCTGCCGCACGGTCTCTTCAACTCGTTGGAGGCCTTCGGCGACGACGGCGGGCGCTTCCTCGACTACCTCCGCTGGCTGCGTCGACGAGTCGACACGCTCGGCGCCCCAAGCTACGCACCGCACCTGCACCTCGACGTCTACGGCATGCTCGGGCAGGTCACGGAACTCGACGTCGAGCGCATGGCCGACTTCCTGACCTTGGCGGAGCAGGCGGCGGACGGCCTGCCGTTGGCGATCGAGGCCCCGTGCTTCGGCGTCGACACGGAGAGCACCATCGACGTGCTCGCGCGGCTGCGGGCCGAGCTTCGACAGCGGGGCGTGGGGGTCGCGCTCGTGGCGGATGAGTTCTGCAACGGCGACGAGGACGTGGCGCGCTTCGTCGCGGCGGGGGCGGTCGACCTGATCCAGATCAAGATGCCCGACCTCGGCTGTCTGACCGAGGCGATCGCCGCGGCCGGCGCCTGCCGTGCCGGCGGACTCGGCGTCTTCATCGGCGGCTCCTGCGCGGAGACGGAGGTCAGCGCCGTCGCGAGCGTGCAGGTCGCGCTCGCCGTCGAGGCGGATCAGGTGCTCGCCAAGCCCGGCATGGGCGTCGACGAGGGCGTGACGATCGTGCGCAACGCGATGCGCCGCGCGCTCGTCGACTGGGAGCGGACGGCCTAGAGCAGCCCGAGCAGGCCGCGGATGCCGGTCACCAGCGCGAGGCCGACCAGGAGCCACAACATGCGGGAGCGGAAGCGCGACGTGTCGGAGCCGTGGAAGAGGCGATGTCCAAGCCACGAGCCGAGCACCAGCGCGGGCACGCAGAGCGCCACCGTCACGATCACCGCGCGGTCGAGCAGGCCGCCGACGCCGAAACTGGCGACGGCGACGAGGTCCAGCACGAGGAAGCACGCCATCATCGAGGCGCGCGAGACGTGCGCGCCCCGCTCGGTGCCGAGGAAGTACAGCGCGATCGGTGGGCCGCTGATGCCGAACGCGCCGTTCAGCAGCCCGGCGATCCCGCCGACGCCGACGGTCGCCGCAGTACCCGGGGCGGGTCGGGGTGCGGTGCTGCGTACGAGCAGCAATGCGGCCAAGGCGATCACGACGGCGATGCCGATGCGGGCCAGGTCGGCGGGCAGCCGGATCAGCACGAGGGCGCCAAGTGGCGTGAGCAGGACCGCGCCGGCGAGCAGGGTCAGGACGGGGCGCCACTCGATCCGGCGGAGGACCGGCGGCAGCAGCATCAGCCCGACGATGACCTCGAGCACGAGCACCGTCGGGACGGCGACCGCCGGGGATGCGAACACGGAGATTCCGGCCACGCCGATCATCGCGAACCCGAAGCCGCTGTACCCGCGTACGCCGGCCGCGACGAAGATGATCGCGACCACGAAGACGAGGGACAGAGGATCGGCCACGCGGTCAAGCGTACGGGCGACGATG